>JBFKAF010000130.1:0-7786 GCA_041621735.1 Pseudomonas sp. | reverse complement strand
CCTGGACGCGGTAGCCAGCTATCAGAAAGGCGACAACGACAGCCTCGGTTTCAGCAACTCAGGCACCAGTTTTGCTGGGCAACCGCGCTTCAACGGCGACGCCGAGCAACGTTCGATCGGCCTGCAACTGAACATCCCACTGTACAGCGGCGGCCTGACCAGCTCGCAGGTGCGCGAGTCCTACCAGCGCCTGACCCAGAGCGAACAGCTGCGCGAGAGCCTGCGCCGCCAGGTGGTGCAGGACACCCGCAACCTGCACCGCGCGGTGAACACCGACGTGGAAACCGTGCAGGCGCGCAAGCAGTCGATCATCTCCAACCAGAGCGCCCTGGAAGCCACCGAGATCGGCTATCAGGTCGGCACGCGTAACATCGTCGACGTACTCGACTCGCAGCGTCAGCTGTACAACTCGGTGCGCACCTACAACGACGCACGCTACGACTACATCCTCAACAACCTGCGCCTCAAGCAGGCTGCCGGCACCCTCAGCCCGGCCGACCTGGAAGCCCTCGGCAGCTACCTCAAGCCAGACTACAACCCGGACCAGGACTTCCTGCCACCGGATCTGGCCAAGGCCGCCGAAGCGCAACTGCGCAGCAGCCAGGATTACTGAGCCGTTAGCCGAAACAACAAAGCCCGGACACTGTGCCGGGCTTTTTCTTTTCTATATAGTTACCACCGTACTGACTAAACCAACCTCACGCCCCCAGATGCAACCCGGGGAGTTGCCCCCTGATTGCACCCGGGCTACGGCTAGCCGAGTAACCGTCCCAGGCCGCCCAGCAGGCGCTCCAGCGCACCCTGATTGGCCCGCATCACCACCAAGCCCGCCTCATGCATCCGCACAGCGCGCGCCGGCTCACGCCAGAGTTCGTCCACCCGCTGCGCCACCCCCGCGGCATCCGCCACTTCCAGCAAGGCGTGAGCCTCACGCAATTGCATGGCGATCTCGAGAAAATTGAACAGATGCGGGCCACTGAGCACCGGTTTGCCCAGCGCCGCAGGCTCCAGCAGGTTATGCCCGCCGTTGGCCACCAGGCTGCCGCCGACAAATGCGACATCCGCCAGGGCATAGAGGAACAGCAGCTCGCCCATGGTATCGCCCAGCAGCACCTGATCGCCGGCTTGCACGGTCTCGCCAGTGGAGCGCCGGCGCGTACTCAGCCCCTCGCGCCGACACAGCTCGAACACCGACTCGAAGCGTTCGGGATGGCGCGGCACCAGGATCAACAGCGCACTTGGCCACTGCTTGAGCAGCTCGCGATGGGCGGCCAACACCACCTCATCTTCGCCGGCATGGGTGCTGGCGGCGATCCACACGGGCCGCTGGCTGGCCTGCCACTGCTCGCGCAACTCGAGCGCACGACGCGGCAGCTCCGGATCGATGCTCAGGTCGAACTTGATCGAGCCGGTCACCTCGACGCACTCGGCCCGCGCGCCCAGACCACGAAAACGTTCGGCTTCGGCAGCGGTCTGCACGGCGATCAGGCTCAGCTCGGCGAGCATCGGTGCGGTCAGTTTGGCGAAACGCGCATAACCGCGCGCCGAGCGCTCGGACAGGCGGGCGTTAGCCAGCACCACGGGGATGCCGCGGCGGGCGCACTGATGGATATGATTCGGCCACAGCTCGGTTTCCATGATCACCGCGAGCCGCGGCTGCGCACGCCGGAGAAAGCGCGCGGCGGCCCAGGGCAGGTCATAGGGTAGATAGCAGTGCTGCACCCGCCCGCGATACTCGGCCCCGCCGAACAGCGCCTGAATCCGTTCGGAGCCAGTCGGGGTCATGCAGGTGAGGGTGATAGGTAGATGCGGGTAACGCGCCAGCAACTCACGGATCAGCGGCGCCGCGGCGATGCTTTCGCCCAGCGATACCGCATGCACCCAGATACCGCCGGGCTTGAGCGCCGGCAGACCGAGCGCAAAGCGTTCGCCGATGCGCCGCGCATAGGTCGGCGCGCGCCAGGCGCGATAGGCCAGACGCAGCGCGATCAGGGGCACGGCGAGGTGCAGCAACAGGTTATAGAAGGTGCGATTCATGGGCGCGCAGCTTAGCAGAGCGGCCGCCGCTAATCAGCCGATGGCCTGCAGGTGCTCGGCAAAACAGTCGGCCAGCCACAGCGCCGCCGGCCCCAGGGCCTCGTCACGCCGACAGACCAGTTCCACCACCAGGGGCGGCGGCGTCCAGTCACTGCGCAGCTCGACCAGCTGGTTCTGATAGGTCGGGTATTGCACGACATGTCGCGGCAACC
This sequence comes from Pseudomonas sp., assembly GCA_041621735.1. Lineage (GTDB taxonomy): Bacteria > Pseudomonadota > Gammaproteobacteria > Pseudomonadales > Pseudomonadaceae > Aquipseudomonas. The sequence continues at coordinate 5,537 of JBFKAF010000130.1, read as the reverse complement.
AGGCCCAACCAAGGTTGCGCATCAACAGCTCGGCCATGGCATAGAAACTGTCGGCGCGCCACACCGACGGGCTGAGCTGCTCGCCGCCGGGATAGTGACTGTCCTGCGGCGCCATCAGCAACTGGCGGTGCCGCGCCAATTCACGCCGATCGGCGTAGGGCCGCCCGGCCAGGGGATGACCGACACCGCACACCGTGACCATCTCGATGGTGCCGAGGCGCTGACGTTCCAGTGCCTCGGGCATCTGCTCATGGTGAAACAGCAAGCCGAGATCGGCGCGGCGCTCGAGCAGCTTGCGCGCGACCTCGCCCTGGGCGCCACTGGCCAGCTGCACCTCCAGCAGCGGAAAGGCGTGGGCCAAGGCCTCCAAACTATCCAGCACCGGTTGGTACGGCATCGCCTCATCCTGGGCCAAGCGCAGTCGCGTTTCTTCCCCGCGCATCAGACCAAGCGCCCGGCCCTCCAGGCGTTCGCACTGACGCAACACCTCGCGCGCCTCCTCCAATAGCAGCCTACCGGCCTCGGTCAGACGCGGCTGACGGCCACTGCTACGCTCGAACAGCAGCACGCCCAGGTCGGTCTCGAGCAGGGCGATGGCCGTACTGACGGCCGACTGCGCGCGATGCAGCTGGCGCGCGGCCGCGGAAAAAGACTGTAGTTCGGCAACGCTGACGAACAACCGGACCTGCTCCAGACTCCACTGCACAAGCTATCTCCAATACAGATAGGTAATCACTTTATCCCATCAGCCAAATCCCTAGAATAGCCAGCAGCACACACAGGAGTCTCACCATGACCGGCTACCTCTACCTCAGCATCGCCATCATTGCCGAAGTCATCGCCACCACCTCGATGAAGGCGCTCGACGGCCTCAACAAACCGCTGCCCCTGATGTTGGTGGTGGTGGGTTACGCCATATCGTTCTGGATGCTCAGCCTGGTGGTGAAGAGCATCCCGGTCGGCATTGCTTATGCGGTGTGGGCCGGCCTGGGTATCGTCCTGGTGAGCATCGCCGCGACCGTGCTCTATCAGCAGCGCCTGGATATACCGGCGATGCTCGGCATGGGCCTGATTGTCAGCGGCGTAGTGGTTATCCAGCTGTTCTCGCACTCCACCGGCCACTGATCGGGCGAGCCGGCAGACTCACGCGGGTTATACTGCGCCTCTGTTTCCCCGATGAGGCGCGCGCATGTCCCAAGCTCTGACTACTGACGTTCTGATCGTCGGCGGCGGCATCGCCGGCCTCTGGCTGAATGCGCGCCTGCGCCGCCAGGGTTTCTCCACCCTGCTGGTGGAAAGCGCCAGGCTGGGCGGCGGACAGAGCGTCAAGTCCCAGGGGATTATCCACGGCGGCGCCAAGTACGCCCTGCATGGCGCCCTGACCGGCGCCTCGGAAGCCATCGCCGACATGCCGCGGCGCTGGCGTGAGGCGCTGGCCGGCAGCGGCGAGCTGGACCTGTCTACCGTACGCGTGCTCTCCGAGGCCCACTACCTGTGGTCGCCGGGCACCCTGGCCGGCAACCTGACCAGTTTCTTCGCCAGCAAGGCGGTGCGCGGCCGGGTCGATCAGGTCAAGGGCGAGCAGCTGCCGCCGGCGCTGCAGCATGCGAAATTCAAGGGCAAGGTCTACCGCCTGGCCGAACTGGTGCTCGACGTACCGAGCCTGCTCACGCGCCTGGCCGCGCTGAGCGAAGACAGCCTGCTGGCGGCAGAACGCATCGAGCCACTGCACCAGCAGGGTGGCCTGCAGGGGCTGCGCATCGACGGCCGCGAGATTCGCGCCCAGCGCATCGTCCTCAGCGCGGGCAGCGGCAACGCCGCGTTGCTCGGCGCACTCGGCCTCAGCCAGCCCGCACAGCAACTGCGCCCGCTGCACATGGTGCTGGTCAAGGGGCCGACGCTGAAACCGCTGTATGCGCACTGCCTGGGCGGCGGCCCGAAGCCGCGCGTGACGGTGACCAGCCACCCGGCCGAAGATGGCCAATGGGTCTGGTACCTGGGCGGCGAGCTGGCCGAGGCCGATGGCGTGGCCCGCGACCCGGCGGCGCAGATCAGGGCCGCACAGAAGGAAATCGGCGACCTGCTGCCCTGGGTCGACCTGTCCAGCGCGCGCTGGGCGACCCTGCGGGTGGATCGCGCCGAGCCGGCGCAATCCGGCCTGGCACGCCCGGACAACGCCTTTCTCGCCGACCAGGGCAAACTGCTGGTCGGCTGGCCGACTAAACTGGCCCTGGCACCGGACTTTGCCGACCGGGTACTGGCGGCGCTCGACCGCGACGGCATCCAACCCGCCGCGCATGCAGCGCTGCCGGAGCTACCACGGCCCACTGTCGCCCGGCCGATCTGGGAGGAGCTACTCTGATGCACAGCCTGCATAACCTTCATCGCCCACTGGGCTCGACCGACTTGCTGGTCTCGCCACTGGGCCTGGGCACGGTCAAACTGGGACGTGACCAGGGGGTGAAATACCCCAAGGGCTTCACCATCCCCGATGACGCCATGGTTCGCCAGCTGCTCGGCCAGGCGCATGAGCTGGGCATCAACCTGATCGACACCGCCCCGGCCTACGGCAGCAGCGAAACCCGCCTCGGCCCCCTGCTGCGCGGCCAACGCCAGCAGTGGGTGATCGTCAGCAAGGTAGGGGAAGAGTTCGACAACCAGCAGTCGCGCTTCGACTTCTCCGCCGCGCATACGCGCTTCTCGGTGGAACGCAGCCTGCAACGCCTGGAAACCGATTTCATCGACCTGGTACTGGTGCATTCGGACGGTAACGATGTCGCCATCCTGCGCGACAGCGGTGTCTATGAAACCCTCGCCGAGCTCAAGCGCGAGGGCAAGATCCGCGCCTTCGGCCTCTCCGGAAAGACGGTAGCAGGCGGCTTGCTGGCCCTGGAACAAGGCGACTGCGCGATGGTCACCTACAACCTCAATGAGCAGGGCGAACTGCCGGTCATGGACTACGCTGAGCAGCACGGCAAAGGCATTCTGATCAAGAAGGCACTGGCCAGCGGACATGCCTGCCTGCAGCCGCACGAAGACCCGGTGCGTGCCAGCTTCGAGTTGATCTTCGCCCACCCGGCAGTCAGTAGCGCGATCATCGGCACCATCACTCCGCAACACCTGGCCGAGAATGTCGCCACGGCAGCGGCGGTGATTCAGGATATCGCCTGATGCAGCACTAGCTGGCGGTGACCGAGCACAACCCAGCAGCACACAGAGTCCGCCGATAACTGGCTCGCACGCACCACTCACCGAGGATTGCCACAGAGCCTAACGCGGTTTAGCGTGGCCCCGTCGCTACCCTTCGCCCGTCAACGCCGCAGTCGCGGCCGCCCCACGAGGAGCCGAGATGCCGAGCAGCCTGACCCGCAAAGACCCCAGCACCTTCAAGACCCTGGCGTTGTTCGTCGAAGCAGGCCCGGACGGCCTCACCTACCAAAGCGTCGGCCGACCACTGAACTTCAGCGAAATGCTCGAACGGCGCAAAGCCATCGCGATTAGCGACAGCCAGCGCTTCGCCGTGGAGCTGGCCAACCTGGGCGTGTCGGTACGCCTGACCCTGAACTGGCAAGGTCGCGACTACTGGGTGCTGGTGCGTCAACGCCGCCTGGATCGCGGCGATGTGGTGCTCAAACTGATTTCCGGTTACGTGCCCGCCCATGAGCTGAACCTGCCGCTGCTCAGCGCCGTTCAGGAGGTCGCCGAAGAGTGCCTGCTGGAAACGCCCGAAGGTTGGCTGGCAGGACGCTTTGGCGATACCTGGCTGCCAACGCCGTACCAAGATTCCCTGCGTTACCGCCAAGCCCCATACTTTCGCCTCAGCCCGCTATCCGGTGCGGCGCGCCCGGTGCAGTGCGGCAAGCAGACGCTGCTCGAACGGCCGCGCGCCTACGTACACCTGCCTACCGCCTCGCTGCAGCTGGTCTACGACCTGCAGTTGGAACTGCCGAAGGAGGCCAAGCAACTCAGCCTGTACCACGTCGACGAATGCCTGGAAGACGGCCAGCTGGTCGCTCACCTCGACTCTGCCAACCCCGACCTGTACCTGATTCCGTTGCACCAGGGACGACCGACGGCCGAGCTGCTGACACTCGGTCAAGGTCAGCTTAAAGCGGCCAGCACTCGTGGGCTGTGGCTGGCAGAAAGCTTCGCCGCACAAGAGGGTTGGCTGGTACGCGACGAGCGGATCCGCTGGAGGGACTGGGTGAAACAGCAGCACCTCGACAGCCCCACACAGCAAGCGCCCAGCAAGGCGATAGCCGCGGGCACTCCGGGTAGCAAGCTGGATGCTGCTCCGCACGCCTGAAGGGCGGCGCCACTGACGGCACCTTGGCCGCATAACGCGTCCGCTGCGCAGGCAGGCTCGATTGCGCAGGCGCCGTCGCGTGCGCCCGGCCAGTCACTCGCAAACAGGGTTACTTGCTGCGGATCTTCTCGACGATAGCGGTCGTTGAACTGTTTTCCACCAAACCGAGCACCCGCACCTCACCGCCATAAGCCTTGACGAGGTCGGCGCCGACCACCTGCTCAAGACCGTAATCGCCGCCCTTGACCAGCACATCCGGGCGCACCTGCTTGAGCAGGTTCTCCGGGGTGTCTTCGCTGAAGCTCACCACCCAGTCCACCGCGCCCAGGCCGGCAAGCACGGCCATGCGCCGATCCACCGAGTTGATTGGCCGGCCCGGGCCCTTCAAGCGAGTGACCGAGGCGTCGCCATTCACCGCCAGGACCAGCCGATCGCCCTGCGCGCGCGCCTGCTCCAGATAGGTCACATGGCCGGCATGGAGAATGTCGAAGCAGCCGTTGGTGAAGACGATCTTCTCGCCGTGGGCGCGGGCGTCATCGATAGCCAGGAGCAATTGCTCGAGACTCAGCACGCCGCGCTCCGAGCCGGTATCGCGCTGAATCGCACGGCGCAGTTCCGGTGCGCTGATGGCAGCGGTGCCCAGCTTGCCGACCACAATTCCGGCGGCCAGATTGGCCAGGGCCACGGCGTGGGGCAGCTCTTCACCGGCGGCCAGACTGGCCGCCAGGGTCGAGATAACGGTGTCGCCGGCACCCGTCACATCGAACACTTCGCGGGCCCGGGCCGGCAAATGCAGGGCCGGGTGCTCGGGGCGCAACAGGGTCATGCCGTGCTCGCCGCGGGTCACCAGCAAGGCGCCCAGTTGCAGTTCGCGCATCAGCTGCGCGCCCTTGGCCACCAGCTCGGCCTCATCGGCGCAGGCACCGACAACCACTTCGAACTCATGCAGGTTCGGGGTGATCAGGCTGGCGCCGCGATAGATGGAGAAGTCCTTGCCCTTGGGGTCAGCCAGCACCGGAATGCCGCGCGCGCGCGCCGCCTGCAACAAGACCTGATGGTTCTGCAGGGCACCCTTGCCGTAGTCCGACAGCACCAGCACCTTGACCCCATCCAGCAGCGCTTCGACCTCCGCTGCCAGGGCGGCGCAGTCGGTGTTGAACGGCTCTTCGAAATCCATCCGCAGCAGCTGCTGATGGCGGCTCATGACCCGCAGCTTGACGATGGTCGGCTG
>JBFKAF010000129.1:0-7825 GCA_041621735.1 Pseudomonas sp. | reverse complement strand
GCCACGGGTACCGGGAGGCGGCCAGCTGCCGTACCAAGAGCCGGCACCGTCCAGATAGCGCAAGCGCATCCGCGTCACTCCACCCAGCACCTGCTGCACTTGGGGCTGACTGTCCTGAGCCTGGTCCAGCACGTTCCAGTAGCGTCGCTGCCACTGCTCGCCACTCAACTGCCAGCGTACGCGCTGCACACTGGCGCGAACGCGCCCCAGCGGATTGCGCCAGCCGAGCCGGGTCAGTTCCACTACCGCGCCGTCAGCCTCCTCGCCGAGCAGCGCCGGGCGCGGATCGCCGAAAGGGTCGCGCACGGGCCGCACCACCACCTGCAACACATCGCGCTCGAACGCGGCGATGGCGCGTACCAGTTCGCGCAACTGCTGTTCATGCGCGCGCGTTGCACTGTCGGTGCGCAGCACGCTGTCGAGCATGCGGTAAGTCGCCAGACCCAGCAGGGCAAAGATCGCGATGGCGATCAGCAACTCGAGCAAGGTGAAGCCGCGCGAGCTATTCATCGCGGAGCCTCGAGGAAACCATTCAAGCTGACCACCGCGCGTTCGCGCAGATCGCCGCTCGGGCCTCGCTCGGGGCGCGGCGCCACCCACAGGGTGACCCGGTGCATGCGGGGTTCGCTGGTTGCCTGGATTTCACTCTGCCACTGCCAGCGTCGCCCGGCGAACTCCAGCTCGCCCTGATCACGCCCCTCGCCCGCCGGGACCACGGCCAACTGCAATTCGGTCAGGCGATTGTCGGCGATCCACATCGCCAGGGTCTTGTCCTCCAGTCGCGCCGCGGTTTGCAAACTGCGCGCACTCGCGGTCAGGACGCTGGCGGCGACCATGGCGAAGATAGCCAGAGCGACCAGCACTTCGAGCAAGGTAAAACCCGTCGAGCGCCTCATCCGGCATGAGCCTTGGGGTTCTCGACCTCGACCTTGGGCAGGCGAAAACCATCGCTGGACAACTGCAAACGCAAGCCGTCCTTGCGCCGTTCGCCCAAGCGCAGCAGAAACGGACTGAGCTCTCCACTGGAGAGAATCAACAACTGCGGCGCCGGGCTCTTTCCAGGCTTTTCACTCCCGGCGGGCCGTGGCAGTTCGAGTGCCTGACCTTCCAACTCGATACTCAGCTCGGCCCAGTCCGGCAGGCGATGCGGCCTATCCGCCAAGGCTTGCCAGCGCCGGGAAACCGGGTCGTACTGCAGCACCTGATAAGCCTCCTGGGTCAGCTGTAAACCGTACTCGCGGTTATCCAGCACCGCCTCTTCGGCCAGCACGCCAATCAAGCCGGCCAGACGCTCGGCCTCATTGCGCAGCTCGCGGGCCGGACCGGCCAGCCCCGTACTGAGCACAGCCAGACCGATCAGGCTGCCGAGAATCACCAGCACCACCAGCAACTCGATCAGGGTAAAACCCCGCGCCTCACGCATGGCGAGCTACAAGTCCCAGCTACCGATGTCGGCATCCAGGTCGCTGCCACCTTGCTTACCATCGGCGCCAAACGAGTAGAGGTCGAACGCACCCTTGGTACCGGGTGCCAGGTACTGGTAGACATTGCCCCAGGGGTCAACTGGCAGGCGCTTGAGGTAACCGTCTTTATTCCAGTTCTTCGCCGGTGGATTACCCGAGGGTTTTTCCACCAGTGCTTCAAGACCCTGTTGGGTGCTCGGGTAGTTGTGGTTATCCAGCTTGTACATATCCAGGGCGGCTGACACCGCCTTGATATCGCCCTTGGCAACGGTGACCTTGGCCTGGTCCGGGCGGCTCATCACCTGCGGCACGACCAAGGCAGCGAGAATCCCCAGGATCACCACGACCACCATGATTTCGATCAGCGTAAAACCTGCCTGACGCTTGTTCACCTACTTACCCCACCAATTGATTGAGAGACAGAATCGGCAGCAGGATGGCCAACACTATGACCAGCACCACTGCGCCCATAAAGACCAACATGAATGGCTCGAACAAACCGACCAGCAACGCCACCTGAGCACTCAGGTCGTTTTCCTGGTTGCGCGCCGTACGCGCGAGCATCTGATCCAATTCACCAGAGCGCTCACCACTGGCGATCATGTGCAGCATCATCGGTGGAAACTGCCCACTGGCCTCCAATGCACGGGTCAGGCTACCGCCCTCGCGGACTTTCTGCGCCGCCACCACCACCTCGGCACGAATCACCCGGTTGGCGATTACTTCGGCGCCGATACCCAAGGCCTCCACCAGTGGCACCCCGCTCTGCGTGAGAATGGCCAGGGTCGAGGCGAAACGCGCGCAATCGGTAGCGCGAATCAAGCGCCCCAGCAACGGCAACTGCAACAAGAAGGCGTGCCAACCTACCTTGACCGACTCTTCGCGCAGCGCCCAGCGCAACGCGAAGAAGCCCAGTATCAACACAATCAGCGCCAGCCAGCCCCAGCCCTTGACCCAGTCGCTCAGGGCGATCAGCCCCCGGGTCAAGGCGGGTAAGGTTTGCCCGGAATCGACGAACACCCGCACCACATCCGGCACTACGTAACCAAGCAGAAAGCCGACGATCAGCAACGAGGCGCACATCAGAATCAGCGGATAAAGCAGGGCCAGTTGAATTTTCTGCCGCGACTGCTGACGCTGCTCGGTGTAATCGGCCAACTGCTCCAGCACCGGCCCCAAGTGCCCGGCGTGCTCACCCGCGGCGACAGTGGCGCGGTACAGGTCGGGAAAGGCCGCGGGAAACTCCTTCAGGCTGCTGGCCAGGCTCTGGCCTTCCAGTACGCGAGCGCGCACCGCCAACAGCATGCCTTGGATGCGCGGCGTGCCGGCCTGAGCGGCTGCGGCGCGCAAGGCCTCTTCGATCGGCAGCGCAGCCTGCACCAGGGTTGCCAGTTGACGGGTCAGCAAGGCCAGGTCACGCGCCGAGATCCCGCGAGAAAAACTGAAATGCCCGGCGTGGCCAGCCTGCTCCCGGGTGCGCGTGGCTTTGACATCCAACGGCGCCAGTTGCCGCTCGCGCAGCAGTTGGCGGACCTGACGCGCGCTATCGGCCTCGAGCACACCTTTCTGCTGGCGACCCCTGGGATCGAGGGCGAGGTATTCGAAAGCCGCCATGTTCTAGCTCACTCCTCTCGAGTCACGCGCAGCACTTCTTCCAGGGTGGTCACCCCGTCCAACACCTTGCGCCGCCCATCCTCTCGAATGCTCGGACCGAGCGTGCGCGCATGACGGATCATGTCCTGCTCGGAAGCGGCGTTATGAATCAACGTGCGCAAGTGCTCGTCGAATACCACCAGCTCGTAGATGCCGGTACGCCCCCGGTAACCCTGCTGATGACAGTCACTGCAGCCGCGGGCGTGGTACAGGGTCGGCGCCGGCTCGGCCGCCACACCGAGCAGTGCGCACTCGGCCGCATCGGCCTGGTAAGCCTCCCGACACTGCGGACAGAGTACCCGCACCAGGCGCTGCGCCAGTACACCGAGTAACGACGACGACAGCAAGAAGGGTTCAACCCCCATGTCCACCAGACGGGTGATGGCGCCGATCGCACTATTGGTGTGCAGCGTCGACAGCACCAGGTGGCCAGTCAGCGACGCCTGCACCGCGACCTCGGCAGTTTCCTTGTCGCGAATCTCACCGACCATCACCACATCCGGGTCCTGCCGCAGAATCGCCCGCAGGCCGCGCGCGAAGGTCATATCGACCTTGGTATTGACCTGGGTCTGGCCGATACCTTCGAGGTGGTACTCGATGGGGTCCTCGACCGTGAGGATATTGCGCGTGCGGTCATTCAGGCTGACCAGGCTGGCGTACAGCGTGGTGGTCTTACCCGAACCCGTTGGGCCGGTGACCAGCAGGATGCCGTGGGGCTTACGCACGGCATCCTCCATCAGCTGACGATCGCGCGCGCACATCCCCAGGTGCTGCAACGACAGACGCCCGGCCTGCTTGTCGAGCAGGCGCAGCACCACCCGTTCGCCATTGGCCGAAGGCAGCGTCGAGACCCGCACATCAACCTCGCGCCCACCGACCCGCAGGGAAATCCGTCCATCCTGCGGCACGCGCTTTTCGGCGATATCCAGCCGCGCCATCACCTTGATTCGCGACACCAAGAGCGCCGCCAGCTCGCGCTTGGGCTCGAGCACCTCACGCAGGATACCGTCAACGCGAAAGCGCACAACCAGGCGCTTTTCGAAGGTTTCCAGGTGAATATCGGAGGCGTTTTCCTTGATCGCCTCGCCGAGAATGGCGTTGATCAAGCGAATGATCGGTGCGTCGTCTTCTTGCTCGAGCAGGTCTTCGGTTTCCGGAACCTGATCGGCCAGGGCTGCCAGGTCGAGACTGCCGCCGAGATCTTCGGCGAGCTGCATCGATGCCGAATCATGCTGATAGGCCTTCCCCAGAGCCTGTTCAAAGGCCTCTGCGGACAGCTCACGCAGTGGCATCCGAACGCCAACGAAGCGCTGAGCCTCAGCCAAGGCCACCAAGTCGACTGCCGGCCGGTGACCCAGGCAAGGTGGATTGACCTCGGCCAATACGACCACTCCATGCCGTTTAGCGAAACTGAACGGTAACCGGCGCAGTACAGTTTCAGTGAGCAAAGCGTTCATCCCGGGTCGCCTTAAAACGGTAACGTAACACGAGTATCAGAGCAGCTCAGGCCGTTCCACGTCGACAGCTCCGTCAGTTACGAATTATCGACACGGGCCATACTAGAACCGATCCACTGGACTATCTTTAGCACATCACAGAACGCTATACACCACCTTGATAGGGGGCTGCCAAACGCCGGCTAACTGTCTATGATCGGGGCGCGACTCACGCCACATAACAAAAAATTCCCGGAGCCACACCTTGCCCTTTTCGGCCATTCGACACTGGATGCAACGGCACGCCGCCACTCTGGCCGGGGTCGTCGTGATTGTGGCCATGAGTGTCAGCCTGGCCTGGCAAACGGTTGATTGGCTGCGTGTAGTGCGCACCCCTGACGCTGTCGACCCACTGAACACGAGCGATACACCGGCCCCCACACCCAACCAACGCCTGGACCAACTGTTCGGTGCCAGTGGCACAGACAGCCAGACGCCGCCACCCGCCACCAACCTACGCCTGACCTTGCTGGGCAGTTTCGTGCATGCCGACCCCAAACGCTCCACCGCGATCCTGCGCCTGGAAAGCAGCCCCGCACAGCTCCACGCCATAGACAGCGAAGTGGCCAATGGTGTGCACCTGCATGCGGTCTACGCCGATCATGTGGAACTGCTGCGTAACGGCCGCCTGGAGACCCTGGCCTTCCCCCACAGCCCATCGACTGATGACAGTGCGAGCTATTCGTCCAGTGCAGGTACGCCGGACACGCTGGATCAACTCGACGACCTGGAAGCCGACAATCTTAGTCAGCTACGCGAACGCATGGACGCTCTGCGCCAACAGATGGAAGCGGCCGGCACCCTGCCGCCGGATACCGAACCCGCCGAACAGCCCACGGAAAGCGACTGAACCGATGCCCCAGACCTTCTCGCGATTCACCCTCGCTCTACTGGCCGCCGGCCTGGCCGTCACTGCGCTGCCACTCAGCGCCGCCGACAGCCCCACGGCACCTACCGCCAACCAGCAAGAAGAAAGCTGGACCATCAACTTGAAAGGCGCCGATATTCGCGAGTTTATCGACCAGGTCGCACAGATTACCGGTGAAACCTTCATCGTCGACCCACGGGTCAAAGGCCAAGTCAGCGTGGTGTCGAACACCCAGCTGAACCTGAGCGAGGTCTACCAACTGTTTCTCTCGGTGATGGCCACTCATGGGTTCAGCGTTATCACCCAGGGCGAACAGGCACGCATCGTGCCGAATGCCGAAGCCAAATCCGACGCGGGACTAGGCCGCGCTGCGCCGGACCGCCTGGAAACCCGCCTGATTCAGGTACAACACGGCTCGGCGACTGAGCTCATTCCGCTGATTCGGCCACTGGTGCCGCAATACGGCCATCTCGCGGCGGTGACCTCGGCCAATGCCATCATCATCAGCGACCGCAGCGCCAATATCGCCCGAATCGAAGACCTGCTGCGCCAGCTCGACCAGAAGGGCGACCGCGACTACAGCGTTCTCGACCTGCAATACGCCTGGGTCATGGATATCGCAGAAGTGCTCAACCATGCCCTGGAGCGCGGCCAGGCCAAAGGCGCCTCCGGCACCCAGGTAATCGCCGACGCACGGACCAACCGCTTGATACTCCTCGGCCCACCCGCCGCGCGAAGTAAATTGGTGGCGCTGGCCAAATCGCTGGACACCCCGACCAGCCGCTCGGCCAATACCCGCGTGATTCGCCTGCGGCATAACGATGCCAAAGCCCTGGCAGAGACTCTCGGTGAGATCTCCGAAGGTCTGCAAGCCCAAAACGGCGGCGAGACTCAGGGTAAACCGCAGAACATCCTGATCCGCGCCGACGAGAGCCTCAACGCCCTGGTGCTGCTGGCCGAGCCCGATATGGTGGCGACCCTCGAGGACATCGTGCGCCAGCTCGATGTGCCTCGCGCACAGGTGTTGGTAGAGGCTGCCATCGTCGAGGTCTCAGGTGACATCAGCGATGCCCTCGGTGTGCAGTGGGCCTTGGATGCCCGTGGCGACACAGGCGGTCTCGGCGGAACCAATTTCAGCAATACCGGACTGGCCGTCGGCACGGTGCTGCAAGCCATTCAGGATCAGCGCAATAACGTCGACAACCCGATACTCAACAACCTCCCGGATGGCGCTATCGTCGGTATCGGTACTCGCCACTTTGGCGCACTGGTCACCGCCCTATCGGCCAACACCAAGAGCAACCTGCTGTCCACTCCCAGCCTGCTGACCCTGGATAATCAGAAAGCGGAGATCCTGGTCGGGCAGAACGTACCATTCCAGACAGGTTCCTTCACCACCAGCGCCTCCGGCGCAGACAACCCCTTCACCACCATCGAGCGTCAAGACATCGGGGTAACCCTTAAGGTCACGCCGCACATCAACGAAGGCGCCAGCCTGCGCCTGGAAATCGAGCACGAGATTTCCTCTATTGCACCCAGCGCCACCCTGACCTCCCAGGCCGTGGACCTGATCACCAACAAGCGTTCGATCAAGAGCACCATCCTCGCCGAAGACGGCCAAGTCATAGTGCTTGGCGGCCTGATTCAGGATGACGTGACCCACTCCGACTCGAAAATACCGCTACTGGGCGATATACCCCTGCTCGGCCGACTGTTTCGCTCATCCAAGGACACCCACATCAAACGCAACCTGATGGTCTTTATACGCCCCTCGGTGATTCGCAATGCGACTGGGCTAGCCGCACTTTCCGGGAAGAAATACGGCGATATACGGGTACTCGGCAACCTGCGCGACGACTATCGACCAGGCATCCTGCCACGCGATCCAGCACAGCTGTTCGACCTGAATTCGCCGGCGGACGCCATCGACTTACGTAAATAGCATCCGCGCAAAGCAAAAAGGCCTCGGTTCACCCCGAGGCCTTTTCATTGGCTATGTCCCAATAGTGTGTTGCATGGCGGACCCACCACATCCTCCTGCGGTAAGTAGATCCGTAGGGTGGGTTAGGCGCCTGGTACAAGGCTATTGACTGTTCCCCGGTCGGTTGCGCCGTAACCCACCATGATCAGCGCGCCGACCGCCACTTGGTGGGTTACGCGGCGCGCCAATGATGCAGTTGATTTTCGGCTCTATGACCTGCGCCGCTAACCCACCCTACAAAAGCGGCGGCCAACACATCACTGAGACATAGCCTTTTCATTCGTCGCAACGCAATCGCCGGTTACTTTAACTGAAGCGGCACTCGCGCTGGACCCAGGGCTAAGCCCTGTCGCTCAAAGCACTG
>JBFKAF010000128.1:0-7837 GCA_041621735.1 Pseudomonas sp. | reverse complement strand
TTAAACGCACCAAATGGTGTGATAACGCTTTCGCGGGTTTGCTGGATAACATTCCTTGTCCTCTCGTCTATCCCTGTCTGGATGGGGTGTTTGGGCGGGGCGGTGGCCGTATAAGGCAGTTATACACCAAGGTCGGCGCAGGCAAACAGCCCGGCTTTTGCACAAGGTGTCGCCGGATAACATAGGTCTGTATTGGGCGATGAGAGGCGCGTGGCGTTCTGCTTGGTACAGAGGTTCTGCCTGGGGATGGCAGGACGCAAAGGGCGCGCCGAGCGAAGCCGGTGCGCCCTTGATATTTAGCGGTTGAAGCGCTCCACCAGTGAGTACTGGCCTTGCGCGGTGGCGGTCAGTTCGCCGCTGAGTTTGGCGCTGCTTTGCGCTTCGCCGGCGGTTTGATCGGCCAGTTGGGCGATGTTGGTGATGTTGCGGTTGATTTCGTCGGCCACGGCGCTTTGCTCTTCCGCCGCGGCGGCGATCTGGTCGGCCATGTCGGCGATGTTGGCCACCGAGTCGCTGATTCCGGCCAGGGCGTTGTCGGCTTGCAGCACGCGCTCGACGCCGTCGTCGGCTTGTTTGCGGCCGATCTCCATGGTCATTACCGCTTCTTCGGCGGTGCGCTGCAACTTGGCGATCAGTTGGTGGATCTGCCCGGTGGATTCGGCGGTGCGTTGCGCCAGCGAGCGCACTTCATCGGCGACTACGGCGAAGCCGCGGCCCATTTCGCCAGCCCGCGCCGCTTCGATGGCGGCGTTGAGGGCGAGCAGGTTGGTCTGGTCGGCGATGCCCTTGATCACATCGACCACGCCGCCGATCTCGTTGCTGTCCTTGGCCAGGCGGGTGACGGTCTCGCCGGTTTCGCCGACCGACAGCGACAGGCGCTGGATCGCTTCACGGGTTTCCGCAGCGATGCTGCGGCCTTGGCTGGTCAGGCGGTTGGCTTCCTGGGTGGCGATGGCGGTGCGTGCCACGTTGCTGGCCACCTCGAGCGTGGTGGCGGCCATTTCATTGACTGCGGTAGCGACCTGTTCGGTTTCATTGCGTTGACGGTCCAGGCCGGCCGAGCTGCTGTGGGCCAGGCTGTCGACTTGCTTGGCTTGCTGGGCCAGGTTTTCGGCACTGTCCTGCAGGCGGGTCAGGCAGGTTTTCAGGCGCGCGTCCTGGCTGAGCATGGCCATTTCCAGACGCCCTTGGGCACCGCGGCTGTCGGTATACATCTGTGCGATCAGCGGGTCGGAGGTGGATTGTTCGGCCAGTTGCAGCAGGCGTTTGAGGCCACGCTGCTGCCAGTTCAGAGCGGCCAGACCGAGCGGCACCGAGAGCGTGGCGGCGATTGCGAAGCCCCAGCTGGAGTCGAGCCAGGCGCCGATCAGGAAGCCGATCTGGCTGATCAGAATAAAGGGCAGCCAGTTTTGCAGGGTTGGTAACCACTGGTCACGGCTGGGAATTGCCGACTTGCCAGCGTTGATTCGTCGATAGAGCGCTTCGGCACGGCGTACCTGTTCGGCGCTCGGCTTGATCCGCACCGACTCGTAGCCCGCCACTTTGCCGCTTTCCAGGATTGGGGTGACGTAGGCATTGACCCAATAGTGGTCGCCGTTCTTGCAGCGATTCTTGACGATGCCCATCCAGGGGCGGCCCTGCTTCAGGGTGGTCCACATATGCGCGAAGACGGCGGGGGGCACATCGGGATGGCGCACCAGGTTGTGCGCCGAACCGATCAGTTCGTCCGGGCTGAAGCCGCTGACCTTGATGAAGGCGTCGTTGCAATAGGTAATCACGCCCTTACTGTCGGTGGTCGAGATCAGTCGTTGCTCGGAGGGATAAGTGCGTTCGCGTTGAGTGACAGGCTGGTTGTTTTTCATGCTGTTCTTCCGTAAGGCGTACGACTGTTATCGGCGTCTATTCGGCAAAGTTGAGCCGTTTGTTTGCGCTGCAGTGTAACCAGTTTCAACACGCTGGCGAACAGTCTGTTAACGCCTGCTGCAGTCCTGGTTGGGCGATCTGGAGGGCTTGCCAGCCGGCTAATTGTCAGCAACCGGCGATGGAGTATGGAACACTACCCAGCCCAATTTGACAGGACACTTCAGCACTAGTCGGAGTTAGCTCGGCAGTGCGAAACCTTCGACTTGGCAGCGATCAAGTGCTCACAGGAGAGATGAACATGATTCCGGTGATTTTGTCTGGCGGTAGCGGCTCCCGGCTCTGGCCGCTGTCCCGCAAGCTCTACCCCAAGCAGTTCCTAGCCCTGGCGGGAGAGCACAGCCTGTTTCAACAGACAGTGCGGCGCCTGGGCGGCGAGGGTGTTGAGCGACCGATCATCGTCTGCAACCAGGAACACCGCTTCATCATCAGCGAACAGCTCGATGCTATTGCTGTCAGCGCACAGGGCATGCTGCTGGAGCCGTTTGGCCGCAATACCGCACCAGCGGTGGCCCTTGCCGCACTGCAGCTGTTGGCCGAGGGCCGCGACGAGTTGCTACTGGTGTTGCCGGCCGATCATCTGATCAACGATGAGGCCGCTCTGTGCCGAGCGCTGGAGGTAGGCCGAGCGGCGGCGCAAGAGGGCGAAATGGTGTTGTTCGGTATCCCCGCCGAACGTCCGGAAACCGGTTTCGGCTATATCAAGGCCGCGCGTAACGAGGGGGCCGATGCCCTGACTGCAGGCGCGTATCGGGTCGAGCGGTTCGTCGAGAAGCCGGATATTGCTCGTGCCAGTGAGTTTGTCCGCTGCGGCGACTATTACTGGAACAGCGGCATGTTTCTGTTCCGCGCCAGCCGTTATCTGGATGAGCTGCGCACCTACGCGCCGGATATCTACGACACCTGCGTATTGGCCTTGGAGCACAGCCGGGTCGCGCACCAGGTGACGGAGATCGATGCTAAAAGCTTCGAATGCTGCCCGGACAACTCCATCGACTATGCGCTGATGGAGAAGACTGCGCGGGCCTGTGTGGTCCCGCTCTCCGCCGGCTGGAGCGATGTCGGCTGTTGGTCGTCGCTCTGGGATGTCGACGCCAAGGATGCCAACGGCAACGTGCTGAAGGGCGATGTGCTGGTGGAGAACAGCCACAACTGCTACGTCCACGGCAACTCGAAACTGGTGACCCTGCTCGGCATGGACGATGTGGTAGTGGTGGAAACCAAGGACGCGGTGATGATCGCCCGCAAGGATTGCGTGCAGGATGTGAAAAAGCTGGTGTCTGCGCTGGACGCCGCCGGTCGCGAGGAAACCCGCAGTCATTGCCAGGTGTACCGCCCCTGGGGAGGCTACGACTCGGTCGCTGCGGGCAGCCGTCATCAGGTCAAGCACCTCACGGTGAAGCCGGGCGCACAGCTGTCCTTGCAGCGCCATCACCACCGCGCGGAGCACTGGATCGTAGTCTCCGGCACGGCGATGGTGACCTGCGACGACAAGACCTTCCTGCTCACGGAAAACCAGTCCACCTACATTCCGATGGCCTCAATCCACCGGCTGGCGAATCCCGGCAAGATCCCCCTGGAAATCATCGAGGTGCAGTCCGGCAGCTACCTGGGCGAGGACGATATCGAGCGTCTTGAGGATGTTTACGGGCGCAATGCCCACAGCGAGCAATGAGCGGCCAGGGGCAACGCTGGTTGGCGCGCGGAAATTGCTCAGTAGAGGGTGAGACCCTAAGCGATGGGCGCCGACAGGCTCCGGCGCCCATTCAGGTTCAGTCGCGCAGCAGCTGACGCAGCACGTAATGCAGGATGCCGCCGGCCTTGAAGTACTCGATCTCGTTGAGGGTGTCGATGCGGCACAGCACTTCGAAGCTCTCCCGCGTGCCATCCGCACGGCTGACTTCCACCGTGAGGCTCATATGCGGGTGCAGCTCTACGCCGTCGAGGCCGAAGATGCCGAGTTTTTCCTGGCCGGTCAGCTGCAAGCTTTTGCGAGTGGCTCCGGCTTTGAACTGCAACGGCAGCACGCCCATGCCCACCAGGTTGGAGCGGTGGATGCGCTCGAAGCTCTCGGCGATCACCGCCTTGACCCCGAGCAGGTTGGTGCCCTTGGCGGCCCAGTCGCGGGACGAACCCGTGCCGTACTCCTTGCCGGCGACCACCACCAGGGGCGTGCCTTGCTCCTGGTAGCGCATGGCCGCGTCATAGATCGACAGCTTCTCGCCGCTCGGCACGTGCAGGGTGTTGCCGCCTTCCTCGCCGCCGAGCATTTCATTGCGGATACGGATATTGGCGAAAGTGCCGCGCATCATCACTTCATGGTTGCCGCGCCGTGAGCCGTAGGAGTTGAAGTCCACCTGGGCAACGCCTTGCTCGCTCAAATAGCGTCCGGCAGGGCTGTCGGCTTTGATATTGCCGGCCGGGGAGATGTGGTCGGTGGTTACCGAGTCGCCGAGCAAGGCGAGAATCCGCGCCTGGTGGATGTCACCGATATGTGGCGGCGCCTCGCCGATGTCCTCGAAGAAGGGCGGATGTTGGATATAGGTCGAATCGGCCTGCCAGGCATAGGTGTCGGTTTGTGGCACCTGGATCGCCTGCCATTGCGCATCGCCGGCGAAAACCTCGGCGTATTCCTTGTGGAACATGGCGGTGTCGACCTTCTGGATCGCCTCGGCGATTTCCTGCTGGCTCGGCCAGATGTCCTTGAGGTACACCGGCTTGCCATCCTTGTCGTGGCCCAAGTGTTCTTCGCCGACATGCATGCGCACGCTGCCGGCCAGGGCATAGGCCACCACCAGGGGCGGCGAGGCCAGCCAGTTGGTTTTTACCAGCGGATGCACCCGGCCCTCGAAGTTGCGGTTGCCGGACAGCACCGAGGCCACCGTCAGGTCGTTTTCCTGGATGGCGCGTTCGATCGGCTCGAGCAACGGCCCGGAGTTGCCGATGCAGGTGGTGCAGCCGTAACCAACCAGGTCGAAGCCCAGCTCGTCCAGGTACTGGGTCAGCCCGGCGGCCTTGAAATAGTCGGTGACCACCTTGGAACCCGGTGCCAGCGAGCTCTTCACCCAGGGCTTGCGCTTCAGGCCTTTTTCCACGGCCTTCTTCGCCAGCAGTCCGGCGGCCATCATCACGCTGGGGTTGGAGGTGTTGGTGCAGGAGGTGATGGCGGCGATCACCACGGCGCCATCCTTGAGGCGATGGGTCTGGCCGTCATGCTGGTAGTCGACCTCGCCGGTCTGATCGGCGCTGCCCACTGCGGCACCGCCACCGCCTTCGTTGAGCAGGCGGCTGTCCTCCTTGGGGCTGGGCTTCATCTGCAGGCCCAGAAACTCATCGAAGGCCTTGCTTACCTTGGACAGCGTGACCCGGTCCTGCGGGCGCTTGGGGCCGGCCAGGCAGGCTTCGACGCTGCCCATGTCCAGCTCCAGGCTGTCGCTGAACTGCGGCGCGTGGCCGGGTTCGCGCCACAGGCCCTGCGCCTTGCAATAGGCCTCGACCAGTTTGACGCTCTGCTCCGGGCGACCGGACAGGCGCAGGTAACCCAGGGTGATCTCATCCACCGGGAAGAAGCCGCAGGTGGCGCCGTATTCCGGCGCCATGTTGGCGATGGTCGCGCGGTCGGCGAGGGGCAGGTCGGCCAGGCCGTCGCCGTAGAACTCGACGAACTTGCCGACCACGCCTTTGCTGCGCAGCATCTGGGTGACGGTCAGCACCAGGTCGGTGGCGGTGATGCCTTCCTTGAGCTTGCCGCTGAGTTTGAAGCCGATCACCTCGGGAATCAGCATCGACACCGGCTGGCCGAGCATCGCCGCTTCCGCCTCGATGCCGCCGACGCCCCAGCCGAGAATGCCCAGGCCATTGATCATGGTGGTGTGCGAATCGGTGCCGACCAGGGTGTCGGGAAAGGCCAAGGTCTGGCCGTCCTCTTCCTTGGTCCAGACCGTGCGGCCGAGGTATTCCAGGTTGACCTGGTGGCAGATGCCGGTGCCCGGCGGCACCACGCTGAAATTGTCGAAGGCGTGCTGGCCCCAGCGCAGGAAGGCGTAGCGTTCGCCGTTGCGCTGCATCTCGATCTTGACGTTTTGCCCGAAGGCCGCGGCGCTGGCGAACTTGTCGACCATCACCGAGTGATCGATGACCAGGTCGACGGGGGACAGTGGGTTGATCTTCTGCGGGTCGCCGCCGGCCTTGGCCATGGCGTCGCGCATGGCGGCCAGGTCGACGATCGCCGGCACCCCGGTGAAGTCCTGCATCAACACCCGTGCCGGGCGGTATTGAATCTCACGTTCCGAGCTGCGCGTGTTCAGCCAGTCGGCCATGGCCTGCAGGTCGGCGCCGGTGACGGTCTGGCCATCCTCCCAGCGCAGCAGGTTCTCCAGCAGCACCTTGAGCGACATCGGCAAGGCGTCGAGGTTGCCGAGCGTCTTGGCCGCTTGCGGCAAGCTGAAATACTGGTAGGTCTGGCCGTCGACTTCGAGGCTGCGACGGCTGTTCAGGCTATCTTGGGACGGCATTGCGTATCTCCTTATGGCTCGCAGGGTATCGGCCGGATGTAGTGCAGCAGAGTCTTAAAGTTAGCTCTGTTTGGCCGGGGTTGCCCTGTAACTGGACAGAGTGCAGGCGCTTGAGGTTCCCGACTCCGTTATGATGCGCGCCTTGTGGAGAGCTCCGATGAATAGCCCCTTATGAATACCCCCTCATGAATACATTGTTACTGCACTGCCGCCCCGGTTTCGAGAATGAGGTGTGTGCGGAAATCGCCGAGCACGCCGCCCGCCTGGACGTGGCCGGTTACGCCAAGGCCAAACCGAGCACCGCCTGCGCCGAATTTATCTGCAGCGAGCCGGAGGGCGCCGAACGCCTGATGCGCGGCGCGCGTTTCAGCCAGCTGATTTTCCCGCGGCAGTGGGCTCGTGGCGTGTTTATCGAGTTGCCGGAGCTGGACCGCATCAGCGTGCTGCTGGCCCATCTGGCGGACGCCCCGGTCTTCGGCAGCCTGTGGCTGGAAGTGCTGGATACCAACGACGGCAAGGAACTGTCGAATTTCTGCAAGAAGTTCGAGGCGCCGCTGCGCAACGCCCTGAGCAAGGCCGGCAAGTTGCTAGATGATCCGCACAAACCACGCCTGCTGCTGACCTTCAAGAGCGGCCGTGCGGTGTTCGTCGGCATGGCCGAGACGAATAATTCGGCGCAGTGGCCGATGGGTATCCCGCGGCTGAAGTTCCCCCGTGAAGCGCCGAGCCGCTCGACCCTCAAGCTGGAGGAGGCCTGGCACACCTTTATTCCGCGTGAGCAATGGGACGAGCGGCTGTCGGACCAGATGACTGGCGTCGACCTCGGCGCCGCGCCGGGTGGCTGGACCTACCAACTGGTCAGGCGCGGCATGCTGGTGACCGCCATCGACAACGGGCCCATGGCCGAAAGCCTGATGGATACCGGGCTGGTTCAGCATTTGATGGTCGATGGCTTCACCTGGAAGCCCAGGCAGCCGGTGGACTGGATGGTCTGCGATATCGTCGAAAAGCCCGCGCGCAGCGCCGCGCTACTGGAAACCTGGATCGGCGAAGGCCTGTGCCGCGAGGCGGTGGTCAACCTCAAGCTGCCGATGAAACAGCGCTATGCCGAGGTGCGCCGGCTGTTGCAACGCCTGGAAGATGGCTTTGCCGAGCGCAAGATCAAGGTGTCGATCGCCTGCAAGCAGCTCTATCACGACCGCGAGGAAGTCACCTGCCACCTGCGCCGCTTGAGCAAGTAGCCGCGCCGGCCGGGCGGTCGCTCAAGGCGCGTCCTGGCCGTCGCCCGGCTGCGGTCTGAGCCAGTAACTCTGTTTGTGCCCGCGCGCCTCGAACTCGCGCAACAGGGCCTCGGCTGCGGCGCGGGTCAGGTTGTCGCGCACGACGAATTGGTTGCCGTTGTC
>JBFKAF010000127.1:0-7927 GCA_041621735.1 Pseudomonas sp. | reverse complement strand
GCGGTGTGGCACGCCGACGGTTATGTGGAGATCAAGGACAGGTCCAAGGACATCATCATCTCCGGCGGCGAGAACATCTCCTCGATCGAGGTGGAGGACGTGCTCTACCGCCATCCGCAGATACTCGAGGCGGCGGTGGTGGCCATGCCCAGCGACAAATGGGGCGAAACCCCTTGCGCCTTCGTCACCCCGAAAGCGGGCGCCGAACTGAGCGCCGAGCAGGTGATCGCCTTCTGTCAGCAGCATATGGCGCGCTTCAAGGTGCCGGGGGCGGTGGTGTTCAGCGCCCTGCCGAAAACCTCCACCGGCAAGGTGCAGAAGTTCGTCCTGCGCGAGCAGGCCAGAGCTCTGGCGGCGAGCGGACAGACGGCGGCCTAGGTTGGGCGCCATGTTGCGCGGGTGGACCCGCCCCGCGGCTACCGCTCGCAGGCTGAAAGCCACCCTCTGAACAGAGTAAAAAAGCTGGCGTGGCATGCAGCAGTCCCATGTAGGAGCCAGCTTGCTGGCGATGCTTTTGTGCTGTTTGTCGGCCCGGATCGCCAGCAAGCTGGCTCCTACACCGAGCACAAAAAAGCCCGGCGCTAAGGCCGGGCGTAAGGAGCACATCGAGCAGCGAAGGCTTGCCGGTCAGCTCATGCCCAGCCAGTTCGGCAGGCCCATGCTGATCGCCGGGATGTAGGTGATCACCAGCAGGAAGCTCAGCAGCAGCATTAGCCACGGCCAGGCCGCGCGGACCACCGCGGTCAGCGGCATGCCGGTCACCGCCGAGGTGACGAACAGGTTCAGCCCCACCGGCGGGGTGATCAGGCCGATCTCCATGTTCACCACCATGATGATGCCCAGGTGGATCGGGTCGATGCCCAGTTGCACGGCAATCGGGAAGAGGATCGGCGCGAGGATCAGGATGATCGCCGAGGGCTCCATGAAGGCGCCGGCGATCAGCAGCACGATGTTCACCACGATGAGGAACTGCCAGGGTTGCAGGCCGGCTTCGATGACCCAGGCGGTGATCGTCTGCGGGATCTGCTCGGTGGTCAGCACGTGGGCGAAGAGCATGGCGTTGGCGATGATGAACATCAGCATGATGGTCAGCTTGCCGGACTCCAGCAGCACCTTGGGGCACTCGCGGATGGTCATGTCCTTGTACACGAACAGCGCCACGAAACCGGCGTAGACCGCCGCCACCGCAGCCGCTTCGGTCGGGGTGAACATGCCGGAGTAGATGCCGCCGAGGATGATCACCATCAGCAGCAGGCCCCAGATGGCCTTGCGCGCGGCGCGCATGAACTCGCGGAAACTGGCGCGCGGCAGGGCCGGCAGGTTCATCTTGCGCGCGACTATGTAGATCGCCGTCATCAAGGCCACACCCAGCAGCAGGCCGGGCACCACGCCGGCCATGAACAGCTTGCCGACCGACTGTTCGGTGGCGGCGGCATAGACCACCATGACGATCGACGGTGGAATCAGGATGCCCAGGGTGCCGGCGTTACACACGATGCCGGCGCCGAAGGCCTGCGGGTACCCGGAGCGCACCATGCCGGCGATAGCGATAGAACCGACCGCGGCCACGGTCGCCGGCGAGGAGCCGGACAGCGCGGCGAACAGCATGCAGGCCAGCACCGCGGAGATCGCCAGACCGCCACGGATATGCCCGACGCAGGCGTTGGCGAAGTCGATCAGGCGCTTGGCCACGCCGCCGGTGGTCATGAAGGCGCCGGACAACAGGAAGAACGGAATCGCCAGCAGGGTGTAGTGTTCGCTGGTCTCGAATAGTTTGATCGCCAGCGAACGCACCGAGTCCGGGCTGAACAGCATGATGGTGACCGAGCCGGCCAGGCCGAGGGACACGGCCACTGGCACGCCGATGAACATCATCAGGAACAGCAGCACGAAGAGGAACAGGATGGTCATTGCTTGGGCTCCTTGTGCTGCGGCTCGTCGTGCTCGGTCAGTTTCATTGCTTCGGCGGCTTCATCCGCCAGGCCCAGGCCGGTCTGCTGGTTGCGCAGGATGCGCACGAGAATTTCCAGGAAGCGGATAAACACCATGGCGTAGCCGAACGGCACGATCAGGGTGATATGCCACTGCTGGATGCCGTAGTGGCCGAGGTCTTCGGCACCTATGCCGGCGATAAACAGGGTGCGCACCCAGTCGAAGCTGGCCACGCCGATCAGTCCGGCGTAGCCCAGGCAGGCGACGCAGGCGATCAGACCGATGACCCGTTGCACCGGCTTGGTCGCCAGCTTGACCAGGGCGTCGACGCCGATATGCCCGGCGGTGCGCACGCCATAGGCCAGGCCGAAAAAGATCAGCCAGGCGAACAGGGCCTTGGTCAGGGAGATGCTCCAGGTCATCGCCTGGGCCATCTCGAGAATGCTGTCGCCGATGGCGAACAGGCTTTCGCTGGCGGCAGGCCAGCGGTCGGCGAGGTTGTAGAACAGGGTGTAGAGGTTGTTGAGGATGACGTAGACGAATGTCACCAGTGTCATGGCCGCCAGGAGGAAGGCGATAAAGCCTTCCTCGAAGTGGTCCCAGACGCGCCGCAAGGCATTCATGGATAGCTTCTCCCGATACGGAGTTGGAAAGAACGTAGGGTGGGAGGCCGTGCGGCCGTCCCACCGGTTGCAGCGTGTCGATGCACGGGGCATCGATGGTGGGTCAGGCCTGGAAGCGCCTGCCCACCCTACGGCTCTCCGGCCTTACTGCTGGTTGGCGGCCTCGGCAGCCTTGATCAGATCGGCGCCGATCTCGCCTTCGAACTTCTTCCACACCGGCTTCATGGCGTCGCGCCACTTGCCGCGCTGCTCCGGGGTCAGCTGGATGATTTCGCTGGTCTTGGCGTCGACGATGCTTTGCTTGGCCGATTGGTTCAGCGCGTCGGCCTGCTTGTTCACTTCGGCAGCCACTTCGACGTTGATTTTCTCCAGTTCGCTGCGCACCTCGGCCGGCAGCCCGTCCCAGAACTTGGTGTTGGTGATCAGCATGTAGTCGAGTACGCCGTGGTCGGACTCGGTGATGAACTTCTGCACTTCATGCATTTTCTGCGAGTAGATGTTCGAGTAGGGGTTCTCGGCACCGTTGACCACGCCGGTCTGCAGGCCTTGGTAGACCTCGGCGAAGCTCATCTTGCGTGGGTTGGAACGCACCGCCTTGAACTGCTCCTCGAGTACTGCGGAAGCTTGTACGCGGAACTTCAGGCCACGGGCATCTTTCGGTTCGTACAGCGCCTTGTTGGCGGACAGCTGCTTCATGCCGTTGTGCCAGTAGCTGAGACCGGTGATGTTCTTGCTTTCCATGGACGTCAGCAGGCCCTGACCGGCAGCGCTCTGCTGGAAGCGGTCAACCGCGGCGATGTCGTCGAACAGGAAGGGCAGGTCGAAGAGTTGCAGTTGCTTGGTGTACTGCTCGAACTTGGCCAGGGAGGGCGCGATCAGCTGCACGTCGCCGAGCAGCAGGGCTTCCATTTCCTTGCCATCGCCGAACAGCGAGGAGTTGGCGTAGACCTCGACCTTGACCTGACCAGGCAGGCGCTCTTCGGCGAGTTTCTTGAACAGCAGCGCGCCTTGACCCTTGGGGGTGTTCTCGGCAACGACGTGGGAGAACTTGATCACGATCGGCTCGGCCGCTTGGGCCATGCCGGCGATGCTCAGCGACAGGGCGCAAGCCAGTGCTTTGGCAGTCAGTTTGAACATGCGAATGCTTCCTCTTGTTGTGGTTATCGCGTTGGGCGCCGTAGCGCCGGAAACGGGCGGACAAGAGCAAGTCTAGGTGGCCTGCCGAAAAACGACGGCCGCTGGGCAGCGATTGCCTGGACTTGTACTTGTTGGGTTCGCCTAGTGATAAGCAAGAGCAACGGTCATGCCAAACTGACAAAGAGCTCTCGGTAGGCTGGGTAGAGCAGCGCGCAACCCGGCTGTGAGCGGCGCTTGAGCTGGGCTTAGCTGCGCCCTACCCAGCCTACGGGGCGTTGCCTGGGGCAGGCTTTGGCGGGAATCCGCCAGTCAGTCGAGAGCGTCTGGCGAGCTTCCGCCAGCGTCGGCGAAATTCAGCCCGTGCTTGCGCAGTTTATCGTGCAGGGTCTTGCGCGGTATGCCGAGGGCTTCGGCCAGGCTGCGCAGCGAACCGTGCGAGCGGCTCAGCTCGGCGCTGATCAAGGCGCGCTCGAAGGCTTCGACCTGTTCGCTGAGAGTGCCGGGCGCCGCCGGATCTGAGGCCGGGCCGGGCAGACCGACCTCCAGGTCCAGGCCAAGATCGAGGCCCAGGGCGAAACGCTCGGCGGCGTTCTGCAGCTCGCGCACGTTGCCCGGCCAGGTGTGGCACAGCAGCAGGGCGCGTTGCCCCGGTTGCAACACGCGGCCGGGCAGGCCGTGGCGGGCGCTGGCGGCCTCGGCGAAGTGCTGGAACAGCAACAGGCTGTCCTCGCCGCGCTCGCGCAGCGCGGGAATGCGCAGCGGGGCGACGTTCAGGCGGTAATATAGGTCGGCGCGAAAACGTCCCTGATCGGCGGCCTGACGCAGGTCTTCCTTGGTCGCGGCGATGATGCGGATGTCCAGGGCAATCAACTGATTGCCGCCGAGGCGCTCGACCACCCGCTCCTGCAGCAAACGTAGCAGTTTGACCTGCACCTCCAGGCTCATGCTTTCGATTTCATCGAGGAACAGGGTGCCGCCATTGGCGAACTCGAACTTGCCGATGCGGCGCTTCTGCGCGCCGGTGAAGGCGCCCGGTTCGTGACCGAACAACTCGCTCTCCACCACCGATTCGGCCAGGGCGCCGGCATTGATCGCGACGAAGGGGCCATCGCGGCGGTTCGACAGATCGTGCAGGGCGCGCGCCACCACCTCCTTGCCGGCCCCGGTTTCGCCGAGGATCAACACGTCGGCGCCGACGTTGGCGAGGGCGCCGATCTGTTCGCGCAGGCGCTGCATCGCCGGCGACTGGCCGACCAGGCGTGCGCCGAGGGCCTGACGATCGGACAGCGCCAGGCGCAGGCTGCGGTTGTCCAGCACCAGCTGGCGCAGGGCCAGGGCGCGGCGCACGCTGTCGAGCAGGTCGCCGCTGGCGAAGGGTTTTTCGAGAAAATCGTAAGCGCCGGCGCGCATCGCCTGGACCGCCAAGGGCACATCGCCGTGGCCGGTGATCAGCAGCACCGGCAGCTCGGGATCCTGCTCGTGCAGCTGGCCGAGCAGCTCCAGACCGTCGACCCCCGGCATGCGAATGTCGCTGACCACCACGCCCGGCCAGTCGCGGCCGATCCGCGCGGCAACGCCGCGGGCGTCTGCCAGGCTGACGACTTTCAGCCCGGCCAGGTCGAGGGTCTGGCTCAGGGCTTGGCGCAGATGGGGGTCGTCGTCGATCAGCAGCACTTGGCTGCGGGCGTCGAGGCTGGTCATGGAGCAAAATCCTCAGCAGGCGGGTGGAAGCGGGCCACGCAAAACTTTCCTGACTGCACATCTCGTGCCCGAGTGGCGCCTGGGCTAGCTCTCACTCGAAACAGCGGGCAAGGGCTGGTTGCCGCCGTGGTTGGCGGCGCGTAGACGCAGGGTCAGCAGGGCACCGCCATCGGGATGATTGGCGAACTGCAATTCACCGCCAAGGGCGCGCATCAGGGTATCGCAAATCGCCAGGCCGAGACCCAGCCCCTGGGCGCTGGTCTTGGTGGTGAAGAACGGTTCGCGGGCGCGTTGCAGCGCCTCGGCAGAGAAGCCGGGGCCGTTGTCGCGCAACTGCAGCTCGACGCCCTCGGCGCTGTGTTCGCTGCTGAGCCAGAGGCGCCTGGGTTGCGGGCACTCGGCGAGGGCGTCGAGGGCATTCGCCAGCAGGTTGCCGAGTACCTGGCGCAGGCGGGTTTCGCCGGCTTGCACCCACAGCGTGGCCTCGGGCAGGTCGCGAATCAACTCGACCTGCATGGCCCGGCGGCGCTTGGCCAGCAGCGCCAGGGCATCGTCGATGGCCGGTTGCAGGGCCACGCTTTCCGGGGCGTGGCGGTCGCGTCGGGCGAAGGCGCGCAGGTGGGCGATGATCGAGGCCATGCGCTCGGTCAGCTGGCTGATCAGCTTGAGGTTGTCGCGGGCATCGTCGTTGCGTTGATGGTCGAGCAACACGCCGGCGTTGTCGGCGTAGCTGCGGATCGCCGCCAATGGCTGGTTGAGTTCGTGGCTGATGCTCGCGCTCATGGTGCCGAGTGCGGAGAGCTTGCTGGCCTGAACCAGTTCGTCCTGGGCGCGCAGCAGTTCCTGCTGGGCCTGTTCGCGTTCCAGCACTTCCTGTTTCAGGCGACTGTTGAGCCGCTCCAGGTCCTGGGTGCGCTCCTGCACCCGTTGCTCCAGTTGCTGGCGGGCGCGGGCATCCAGGGCGATGCGTTCGAGGTAGTGGCGCCGCCGTTGCATCAACAACCCGAGCAGCAGGATCAACAGCAGCAGGGTGCCGCCGCCAATGGCCACGGCGGTGCGCACCGGTCGGTCGATCAGCTTGCGCGGGG
Source organism: Pseudomonas sp. (assembly GCA_041621735.1). GTDB lineage: Bacteria > Pseudomonadota > Gammaproteobacteria > Pseudomonadales > Pseudomonadaceae > Aquipseudomonas. Next base: position 1,446 of record JBFKAF010000127.1, on the reverse strand, counting down.
CGAGGATGCTCACCGTCCAGCCGGTTTCCGCCAGCTCGCGGCTTTGTCGAATCCAGGTGTCTGGCTCGATGCGCAGCGGCGCTGGTGCCTGGGTCGGGTAGGGACGATTGGCGGCGATCGCCGCGCGCTCGGCATTGTCCAGCGGGCGGCTGGCATGAAAGCGCCAGTCGCTGCGCGAGGTGAGGATCACCACGCCGTTGGCATCGGTTACCAGCAGCTGTTCCGGGGTGTTGCCCCAGAGGGTTTCGGTATGGTCGAGGTCGACCTTGACCACCAGCACACCGAGGATTACTTTGCCGTCGCGTACCGCGGCGGCAAAGTAATAACCGCGCTTGCCGGAGGTGGTGCCGAGGCCGAAAAAGCGCCCGGCTCGACCGGCAAAGGCCTCGCGGAAATAGGGGCGGAAGGCGAAGTTGCGCTCGATGAAGCTGTCCTGCTGATCCCAGTTGGAGGCCGCCAGGGTCTTGCCGCCTGGATCCATCAGGTAGATCACATCGGCGCCGGTTTGCTCGCGCACCTGCTGCAACAGGCGGTTGGCGTTGTTCAGGTCGGCGCTGCTATTCGGTTGCAGCAGGGCGTTGCGCAAGGCCGGCAGGTCACCGAGGATCTGCGGCAGCACTTCGTAGCGGCGCAGGGTGCCCAGCAGGTTGGCGACATAGAGGTCGAGGGTCTGGCGGTTCTGCTCGATCAGCGCGCCGCTGTAATAGCGCTCGGCCAACTGCTGCAGCGGCCAGAGCAAGGGCGCCAGGAGCAGGGCCAGCAGGGCCAGGCTGCGCCAGCGCGGGCGTTTCGGTGAGGGGGTGATTGCGGTCATGGCATCCGGCGCCTGGGGGACAGGCGCATTATGCACATCTCGACGCGTAGGGTGGGTTCGCGGCGCGAAACGCTGGAGTGACAGACGGCGGTGAAGCAGTGCGCCGCGTAACCCACCAGATCCGGAATTTTGGTCGTTACAACGCTTCCTTCATGTGCGCCTCATCGATGCGCCTTGTCGTGCACCTAAGCCACCCTTGCTTATGGGACTTTGCCTACATTCCAGGCTCAACGCGGGCTGCGCAAGCACTCAAGCAAGGCGTCGTGCCAGTCCGGCAGCCGAACCTGCCAGTCGTGTTGCAGGCGGCTGCAGTCCAGGCGCGAGTTGAGCGGGCGCTGCGCCGGGGTCGGGTAGGCGCTGCTCGGGATCGGCTGCAGTTGGCCGGCACTCTTGCCTGCGGCGCGCAGTTGCTCGGCGATCGCGCTGGCGAAGCCGAACCAGGAGGTTTCGCCCAGGGCACTGAGGTGATACAGGCCCCAGGGCCCGGCTTGGCCGTCACGCCAATGCTGGATCAACTGGGCGGTGGTGTTGGCGATGCTGCCGGCCCAGGTCGGTGCGCCGATCTGGTCGGCGACCACCTTGAGTTCCTCGCGCTCCTGCAGCAGACGCTGCATGGTCAGCAGGAAGTTGCG
>JBFKAF010000126.1:0-7932 GCA_041621735.1 Pseudomonas sp. | reverse complement strand
GAGGCCTCCTTGCTGCCCCTGTCGCTGTATCCGTTGCTGCGCTGGCGGATGCGACGAGCGCGCGACGGCGAGGGTATCTACAAGCAGCTCGCGCACTTTGCTCGCGAGCAGCAGCCATTGATTGCCCAGGTGTTGCAAACCGTCCGCGAGCGAGGCGCGCTGGGCGCCGGCAGTCTCAATCAGGGTGAGGCGCGCAGCAGTGCCTGGTGGGGCTGGAGTGCGGAAAAACATGCGCTGGAGTGGTTGTTCGCCGCCGGCGAGGTGACAGTGGCCGGGCGTCGTGGTTTCGAGCGTTTGTATGATTTGCCGGAGCGTGTGCTGCCGGCCGTGCTACTCGAGCAACCTGAACTGGATGCCGCCCAGGCACAGCGCCAGTTACTGTTGCGCGCGGCGCAAGCGCTGGGAGTGGCCACGGAAAAAGATCTGCGCGACTACTACCGCCTGGATGCCCGCGACAGCCAGCTGCGCCTGGTGGAGCTGCTCGAAAATGGTCAGCTGCAAACGGTTCGCGTGCAGGGCTGGCCGCAACAGGCCTATTGCCTGGGTGAGCCGAAGATTCCGCGCAAGGTCTGGACCAGCGCCTTGCTGTCGCCGTTCGACTCGCTGATCTGGGAGCGCGCGCGCACCGAGCGGCTGTTCGACTTTCGTTACCGCCTGGAAATCTACACGCCACCGCACAAACGGGTGTACGGCTACTACGTATTACCGTTCCTGCACCGCGAACGCCTGGCGGCTCGGCTCGACTTGCGCGCCGAGCGGGCGCAGCGGCGCTTGGCGGTGCACGCGGTGCATGAGCAGGTGCCGGGGCTGGATGAGGAAGGCTTGGCGGCATTGGCGCAGCAGCTGCAGTCGTTGGCCAGTTGGCTGGGGTTGGAGCATGTGCAGCTGAATTGCCCTCGCGCCAGTGCGGCGCGCTTGCGTGGCTACTTGTCTTGACCTCCGTCGGCCTGCGCTGGCCTGACTGATCGCCGGATCGGCAAGCGAGGCGCTGTTCCGTTACAATGCGCGGCGAATTTTCCTTGCTTGAGAGCCTGTCCATGTCCGTTTGCCAGACGCCGATCATCGTTGCCTTGGATTTCCCGACTCGTGAGGCCGCGCTGGCGCTGGCCGATCGGCTCGATCCCAAGCTGTGCCGGGTCAAGGTGGGCAAGGAGCTGTTCACCCGCTGCGGTCCGGAGATTGTCGCAGCGCTGGGCGCGAAGGGCTTCGAGGTGTTCCTCGATCTGAAATTCCACGACATCCCCAATACCACGGCGATGGCGGTCAAGGCCGCAGCCGAGATGGGCGTGTGGATGGTCAACGTGCACTGTTCCGGCGGCCTGCGCATGATGGCGGCCTGCCGTGAAACCCTGGATAAGCTGAGCGGCGCTAAGCCGCTGTTGATCGGCGTGACCGTGTTGACCAGCATGGAGCGTGAAGACCTGGCCGGCATCGGTCTGGATATCGAGCCGCAGGCGCAGGTATTGCGCCTGGCTGGCTTGGCCGGGCAGGCGGGGCTGGATGGCCTGGTGTGCTCCGCCCAGGAAGCGCAGGTCCTGAAAACCAGCTATCCGCAGCTGCAGCTGGTGACCCCGGGGATTCGTCCGGCCGGTAGCGCGCAGGACGACCAGCGGCGCATCCTCAGCCCCCGTCAGGCACTGGACGCCGGCTCCGACTACCTGGTGATCGGCCGACCTATCAGCCAGGCTACCGACCCGGCGCAGGCCTTGGCCGCCGTGGTGGCGGAGCTTGCCTGATGCGTTGCTGCACCTGGCGGGCTTCAGCTTAGGCGTCCGTTGGCGCTCGGATTGCTGAGTGCGACCGAAAAACTGTATACAATTTATTCGTTTCGTCTGATCAGGTTTTTGCCATGCACCCCGCCGCCGAACATTCGCCACTGGGTAAATCCAGCGAATACATCGCCACCTACACACCGTTGTTGCTGTTTCCTATCCCGCGTGCGCCGAAATGGGCGGAACTGGGTTTGAGCGCTGAAACCCTGCCGTACCAGGGGATGGATTTCTGGAACTGTTTCGAGCTGTCCTGGTTGTTGCCTTCCGGCAAGCCTGTGGTAGCCATCGGCGAGTTCGCGATCCCGGCAGACTCGCCGAACATTATCGAATCGAAATCCTTCAAGCTGTACCTCAACTCACTCAATCAAACGGTGTTTGCCGAGTCGGCCGAGCTGGTCGAGGTGCTGCAAAAAGACTTGTCCGCTGCCGCCGGAACAGCCGTCGGCGTGCGCGTGCGCAGCCTGGCCGAGGTGGCCGCAGAGGGCGTGGCGGCGCTGCCAGGAACCTGCATCGATGAGCTGGATGTCAGCATCAGCAACTACGATGAGCCGCAGCCGGGCCTGCTGCGTTGCGAGTCGGGCCGGGTGATTGAGGAAAGCCTGCACAGCCATCTGCTGAAGTCCAACTGCCCGGTCACCGGCCAGCCGGACTGGGGCAGTGTGGTGGTGCAGTACCGTGGCGCGGCGCTGGATCACGCCGGTTTACTGGCCTATCTGGTGAGTTTTCGTCAGCATGCCGACTTTCATGAGCAGTGCGTCGAACGCATCTTTCTCGACCTGCAACGCTTGCTGAAGCCCGAGCACCTGACGGTTTACGCACGCTATGTTCGGCGTGGCGGCTTGGATATCAACCCGTACCGCAGCACCGCAGCGATCCAGCCGGATAACCGCCGGTTGGTGCGCCAGTAAGCAGAACCCCGGCTTAAGCCGGGGTTCTTGTTTGACTGGTGGGATTGGCTGGAGGGTCAGATTCCCATATTCGCCAGGCTCTGCAAAATATTGCGCAAGGTGCCGGCCAGGGTCGGGTGGCTGGCCTCGAAGCGCTCCACTGCCAGGTTGACTCCATCGACCAGGGTCGCGTCCGGCGCTGCTGCGGCTTGGCGAGCCAGTTGCAGTTCGATTTCCTGGGTCAGGATGAAGAGCGAGGCCCGGTCTTCTTCGCTCAGCGGAGGGTCCTGCGCCAGTTGATCGCGCAGGTCTTCCAGTTGCTGCTGCAGACGGTTTGCAGGCATAAGGCGCTCCCTTTTCTATTAAGCCAAAGCATTGACCTTACGCGGCCGCGAAAGGTCAATGCGTGTCTTCAAGGGTAATCCAAGCGACGCCGCTTTGCTTGCTCTGAATCAAGTATGGGCAGACATTGGCGCGGTGCTTGGAACGGTTGCAAGAGCGGCTGCTGCGGGCGCTGGCCGTGATGCTTGGCAGTCGTAACGCTCGAGCGGAGTTGGGCATTGCCGGTTGCTGGCGAGGGTTCAGGGTTTTTCGCCCTTCTGGCGACGCAGTCCCAGGTCGCTCAGGCAGGGGCCGAGCTCGGTTAGCTGGTCTATCACCGCATGCACGCCTAAACGATACAACGCCAACGTAGCTTGCGCGCGCCGGCGGTCGCGTTTGAGGTTGTCGAGCGCTTGCCAGTCTGCGGGAGCATATCCACACAGCGGCCCGCTGGCAGCCAGGCCGATGGTCCATAGCCCGGCATTCAGGCCGGCCTGGAGCAGGCGTGGCTCGCCACTGATCAGTACGCAGCCGTCTAGGCGATCCACCTGCAGGTCGATTAGCGCTTGCCAGCAGGTATCGGGCGCAGGCCAGGGGCGGGCGCTGGTGCTGGATGCTCCGGGCAGCCAGTCAGGCAGGGGGGTGGCCAGAACGACGCTGGCATCGCGCGGCAGTTCATCGAGCCAGGCACAAGGGATGCGTTGTTGGTGCAGATCATTCAGCAGCGTCATGGCACCGGGAGTCGCCTCGGCGTGTTCGCGTGCCGCTTCACTTAGAGCCTGATCGAAGGCGTGCAGTTCGTTGGCTTTAGGTGTTCGTTCGAGCAGTTGCGGCAGGGCCGTGTGTGCCGCCTGCAGCGTGGTTACCCGTCCGGCAAAGCGCTGCGGATAAAGGCGCTGCAAGGTTACCGGCAGGGTGCGTGCGCCAAAATCAACCAGGCAACCAGATAGACCGAACAGCAATGCGGTAAACGCGGGGGGAGTGGCGGGCGTGTGCATGGCTGTCATCCTTGAAATGGCCTAGTCCAAGATAAAGGCTGTGCGTGACGAAACGATGAACGGATGGTGACAGGCGCCAGCTGGTAATACCGGCTGCAGTCTATCTATGGCGGCTGGTAGCCTGATTGGTAGGGTTGAGGTTCTAGCGACGAGCCTGTCGGCCGGCGGGAGTTGCTGTGCGCGACGTTGCTGCTGGAGTAAGGATAGGCAGATGGACAAGCGTCCATCCGGCATCTCATTCGTCCGCTATGCTGCCAATTAAGGTGTTTCAGGCCTTATACTGCGCGGCTTCGATGGCAGGTTTGGGCTGCCACACTATTTTCTCAAGGAGAGACTGCGATGCCTGTACTCGCTGTGAGCTGGATTGAGCGTCTGGGTCGACTGGTTGCCTGTGTCAGCCTGGCGCTACTGCCCGTCATGGCTCAAGCTGCCGAAGAAGACCCTTGGGAGGGGTTCAATCGAGCGATGTTTCGTTTCAATGACACCCTCGACACCTATGCCCTCAAGCCGCTCGCGCAAGGCTACCAAGCCGTCACCCCGCAGTTCCTGGAAGATGGTGTGCACAATGTTTTTGGCAATCTCGGTGATGTCGGCAACCTGGCCAATGACCTGCTGCAAGGCAAACTGCACGCTGCCGGGGTGGACACCAGTCGTCTGCTGTTCAATACCACTATAGGCGTGCTGGGGTTCTTCGATGTCGCTACGCGCATGGGACTGCAGCGAAACGACGAAGATTTTGGGCAAACCTTCGGTGCCTGGGGCTTGGACAGCGGACCTTATGTGGTACTGCCACTGCTCGGCCCGAGTACTGTTCGCGATACAGCCGGCAAAGTGCCGGATAGCTTGCTCGAACCTTACCCGTATATTGGCGATGTATCGGCGCGCAACGTTGCGCGAGGTGTGGATGTTATCGACACCCGCGCCAGTCTGTTGTCCGCGGAGAGGCTGATCAGCGGCGACAAGTACATCTTCATTCGCAACGCCTACCTGCAGAATCGTGAGTTCAGAGTGAAGGACGGCCAGGTCGAAGACGACTTTTAAACGCTGTGCTCGTATGCACCGAATATGCAGAAGGCGGCTCAATGGCCGCCTTCTGCATATTCGGTGCATGCCCGTTTCAGGTCATCGAGATAATCGCCAGGCCGATTGCCTGGCGGCCATTATCCAGATCGGTAACGCGCACCACCTCGGCTTCGGCGTCCAGCCCCTTGAGTTCGTTATGGTCGGAGGCAATATGTACCCTGACCTTGTCGCCCATGCGCAGAGAGCACTCTGCTTCGATCTGCATGCCGGTGCTCGAGAGATCGAGACAAAGCGCAGAAACGTCACCTCGAGCGTGGTGTAAGGTGACTGGCGCCTCTAATCGCATACGGATGTAGTCGCGTTTTTCACTGTATGCATGATCGCTTTGACTCATGGGCGCTATCCTCTTGTGATTGTGGTTCTCCTAAGCTCCTTATAACCCTCGCCGATTTCGGGTGTAAAGTCACCGGTTGACGATCGGCGTATGCTTGAATCGAGGTACGGATGGGAGTACCGTCTGCGCCTTAACGCGAACCGAGTACCCCGCGCAGGTCGTTGGCCTAGCGCTTACGCCAAGCCGCCCCGGCGCAGTTTGCCTGGAAACCCCATGCACAAAACCAGTGCCACGCTACTGCTTATAGATGACGACGAAGTCGTTCGCGCGAGCCTCGCCGCCTACTTGGAAGACAGTGGCTTCAATGTCCTGCAAGCCGAGAACGGCCTGCAAGGTTTGGAAGTATTTCAGCGCGAAGAACCGGATCTGGTTATTTGCGATTTACGCATGCCCCAGGTCGATGGCCTGGAGTTGATTCGCCGCATCAATGCGCTGGAAGTGGCCACGCCGATCATCGTGGTCTCCGGTGCGGGCGTGATGAGCGATGTTGTCGAAGCATTGCGCCTGGGTGCCGCGGATTACCTGATCAAACCCTTGGAAGACCTCGCGGTGCTCGAGCACTCTGTGCGCCGTGCGCTGGATCGAGCCCATCTACGCCTGGAAAACCAGCGCTATCGGGACAAACTGGAAGCCGCCAACCGCGAACTGCAGGCTAGTCTGAGTCTGTTGCAGGAAGACCAGAACGCCGGAAGACAAGTGCAGATGAACATGCTGCCGGTGACCCCCTGGCAGGTCGATGGCTTGCGCTTTGCGCATCAGATCATTCCCTCGCTCTACTTGTCTGGTGATTTCGTCGACTACTTTCGCGTCGATGAGCGGCGCATCGCGTTCTATCTGGCCGACGTGTCGGGGCATGGCGCCTCTTCGGCGTTTGTTACGGTATTGCTGAAGTTCATGACCACTCGGCTGCTCTACGAGTTGCGCCGTGGCAGCAGTTTTCCAGAGTTCAAGCCCTCCGAAGTGCTCGGCCATATCAACCGCGGCCTGATCAACTGTAAGCTGGGTAAGCATGTGACCATGCTTGGCGGCGTGATCGATGAGCAGAGCGGCCAACTGACCTACAGCATTGGTGGTCACCTGCCGTTACCGGTGCTCTTCAGCGAGGGGCAAGCGCGCTACCTGGACGGTCGTGGTTTGCCCGTAGGTTTGTTCGATGAGGCCACCTACACGGATCACGTGCTGAAGTTGCCGGAGTCGTTCAGCCTGACCCTGCTGTCCGATGGGATACTCGATCTGCTGCCAGGCGATACCTTGCAGGAAAAAGAAGCCGCGCTGCCTCAGTTGATCAGTTCGGCAGGCGGAACCCTGGATGGTTTGCGCCAAGTGTTTGGGCTGGCCAATCTAGCGGATATGCCGGATGATATCGCCTTGCTGGTGTTAAGCAGGAACCTTGCATGAATCCTGGGATAAGCCCCGGTAGAATCCAATTCGCCGAACAAGACGGTACCTTCATCCTGAAGTTTGTCGGCGAGGTGCGCCTGACGCTGTGCTCTGCGTTAGATGCGACTATCGAAAAAATCTTCACCGCGCTGAATTTCACCGCCATCGTCATTGACCTGACCGAGACTCGCAGCATCGACAGCACCACTCTGGGATTGCTGGCGAAGCTGTCGATCCTGTCGCGGCAGAAAGTCGGCTTGTTGCCGACCGTGGTCACGACCCATTCGGATATCACCCGCTTGTTGCAGTCCATGGGCTTCGATCAGGTGTTCAATATCGTCGACCGCCCGATACCCTGCCCGGACTCGCTAGCCGATCTGCCGTCGCAAGATCAGTCGGAAGAGGTGGTGCGTGCCAAAGTGCTGGAGGCTCACCGGATTCTGATGGGGCTGAACGAGTCCAATCGCGAAGCCTTTCACGATCTGGTCAACGCCCTCGAACACCGCTGATCGTCTTGCTGTTTGAGCCGCTACGGGGCGCTCGATGAGAGTCGGCGCCCCGTTGTGCATTCAGGCGTTGTCGGCGAGCAGCGCTTCCAGTTTTTCCTGATCGCGGGCGAACAGGCGAATGCCTTCGGCGAGTTTCTCGGTGGCCATGGCGTCTTCGTTCATCGCCCAACGGAACTGGCTTTCAGCCAGGTTTTGCCGGGCCTCGGCGGGTGCACCTGGGCCTAGTTTGCGTTCGAGGATGGTCTGATCGTCAGCTAGCTGCTGCAGCAGTTCGGGGCTGATGGTCAGGCGGTCGCAACCGGCCAGGTGCTCGATCTGGCCAAGGTTGCGGAAGCTCGCGCCCATTACCACGGTCGGGTAAGCGTTGGCCTTGTAGTAGTTGTAGATCCGCGTCACCGACTGCACGCCAGGGTCTTCCTGGCCAGCAAAGTCACGGCCTGCGGTCTTCTTGTACCAGTCGTAAATGCGCCCCACGAACGGCGAGATCAGGAATACCCCGGCATCCGCGCAGGCTTGGGCCTGGGCGAAGGAGAAGAGCAGGGTGAGGTTGCACTGGATACCGGCTCGTTCCAGCTGCTCGGCGGCGCGAATGCCTTCCCAGGTCGAGGCGATCTTGATCAGTACGCGTTCGCGGCCGATGCCGGCCTG
>JBFKAF010000125.1:0-8010 GCA_041621735.1 Pseudomonas sp. | reverse complement strand
GTGCCCCTCGTCGGCTACTGCTGCATGACGATCGGCATGTGCTATATCGTGAAAAAGCAGCGTAAGCACGATGCTCCGGTGCAGCCATTGAGTTGCAATACCGGTGCCGAACCATCAGGCCAGTGCCGGTCGAGTCATCGGTGAACGGGCCTGAGCAAGCTAGTTCAACAGAGAGGTTGATCCCATGAGCATGAAACAATGTGTTCACCGCGATTACACCATCACTGCGGACGTAGTGGAGCATCCGGGCATTCCCACTCCCTGGGCGGGGGGGTGCCATATCACCACGCCCGACGGCCGTACCACCAAGCGCATACCACTGCCCATCCAGCATGCATTCCTGGCCGAGCTGGAGAGTGCGCAGCGCTCTTCCATCGCCCACGGCAAATGGCTGGTGGACCAGAGCCTCGATCAGGGCAATACGCTCTTCTAGCGTGCGCAGTGCATGGCTGGGAACCACCCACCCTTGTGGGTGGCTGTGGGGCCGAGAGAGTGACTGAGGTGACGAGCTCGCCCTGAGCCTGTGAGCGGGCCCGCGGCCTGTACGAGTAGGTGCAGCGCGAGGCGATTCTGCGATTGGCTGAAGTGCTGCTATCTCAAGGGGCGCGGCGGCAAGGCGGTGTGCCCGCGCAACTCAATTCGGTTGCTCGGCGGACTCGAGTGCCCGCTGGCGCAGGATTTCCTTGTGCTTCATGTCGAGGTACTCGCCGCGTTCGAGTTCGTGCAGCTGGCGCGGGTAGCGTTCGATGGCGGTAAACCAATCGTTCAGGCGTTTTTCGAGTCGCTCCTGTGGAGCCGTCGCCAGCGCGCCCAGGTAAGCCTCGATCGCCAGGAAGTAACGCATGGTGTTGCGCTCGACCACCCCGCGCATGCCACCGATATACACGGGCTGACCGTCGTCCGCGCGCTCGACGACGCTGAATCCCACCTTGTTGCGCCCAATAGTCGCCAGGTAGCCCTGCATCGCCATGTTGGCGGCCATGCCGTAGGCGTATGAGTACGACAGGTGCAGGAAGCTGCGCTGAGCGTCCAGCGCCACCACTTCGAGCATGAGGCGGTAATGCTGGGTGCCAAGCGGTCCCTCGGCGGCCTTGAACATCAGTTGCAGGTAGTCGGGGCTGGCCGTCACCAGCTCATAGCGGAATTCGATCGGGTAGGTTTCGTCCAGCGGCTGGTCGAACTTGCGGCCAATGTTCAGAATCAGTCTGTTGTCGGCCTTGGCTGTGGAGGTGCGACAGCTCTTCACGTTCAAGTGCAGAATCAGAATGTCGCACCAGTGCTCAATGTCCTGTAGCGCCGGGCCGACCTCGGCATAGGGTTGTTCGAGCAGCGCATAGACCTCGCCGCTCAGGTCGCCGGAGGCCTCGTTCGATTCGAGGTAGAGCGGGCGCTGGAACTGGTTGTGGGTCAGCTGTTCGCGCAAATTCGCGTAGTGCGCCTTCAGGCTGGCGGCGTCCTGGGCATGGGCCAGAGACACGGCGCCCAGCGTGCAGAGCAGGGCCGCCCGCAGCAGTCTGGCCAGACGAGCGAGACATGCGGCGGCAACCGTCATCCAGCTCTCGTCGCCGAGCCACCGCCGTTCGCTGCAAGGCGTCCTGGCGCTATGCCCCGCTCACCTCGTGCGCGGGTCACAGCCAATACTCCCAGATACGCGCTGTCAGTTCCTTGGCTCGCACCAGGAGGGAGCGGCGGCGCCATTGTTGCAGGGTGATCTCATTCGAGTTGGCCTGGTCCTCCTGGAATGCGGCGCGCATCTTCGCGCCGAATTCGTTGCCGAGCACCACGGCATTGACCTCGTAGTTATGCAGGAAACTGCGCCAGTCGAGGTTGGTCGAGCCGACCGTGGACCACACGCCGTCGATCACCGCGGTTTTCACATGCAGCAATGCCCCGCGGCGCTCGTACAGTTTGACGCCGGCCTCCAGCAGTTCGCTGAAGTTGGCCCGGCTGGCGTGGAACACCAGCCACGAATCGGTGCTGCTGGGCAGCACCAGGCGCACGTCGACCCCCCGTGCCACGGCTGCTTTAAGGGTAGTCAGCAGCTGCGGGTCGGGGACGAAGTAGGCGTTGGTCAGCCAGATTTCGCGTTGTGCACTGCGCAGCGCGGAGATCAAGGTGGCGTAGATCAGGCTGTAGGGTTCTTCCGGCGAGCTGCCGATGGCGCGCACCACCTCGTTGCCTTTGGGCTCCAGCAGGGGCAGGTAATTACGCGGGGTGAGGGGCTCTCCCTTCTGTTGGATCCAGGTCTTGATAAACAGTTTTTGCAACTCGGCCACCACTGGGCCTTCGATCTGCAGGTGGGTATCGCGCCAGGGCAGCTCACCGCCGGGGCGAACCTTGCTGTTCTGACTGAGCGAGCCACCCGAATAGACGCTGCTGATGTTGATGCCACCGAGGAAGGCAATGCGCCCGTCGACTATCAGCAACTTGCGATGGTCGCGTTGGTTCACCTCCCAGCCGGCATTGGCGGTCAGCGGATTGACCGGGTTGAACTCCAGCAGATCGACCCCGCCATCGGCGAGCTCCTTGAAGAACGCCTTGGGTGTGCCGAGGGTGCCCACGCTGTCGTACATCAGGTTGACCTGCACGCCTTCCTGCTGCTTGACGATCAGTTCCGCCGCGAAGCGTTGCCCCACCTCGTCGTCGTCGAGGATGAAGGTTTCCATGTTGATATGGTCTGTCGCTGCGGTTATGGCGGCGAGCATCGCTTGGTAGGTGCTGGGGCCGTCCTGCAGCAGCTCGACCTTGTTGCCTGCGCTCAGGGGGCTACCGACGATGGCCTCTTCGACCGCCAGGTGCAGATCGAAGAAGTCGGTCTCGCTGCCAGTGGCCGCGAGTCGCTCGAGGATGGCCTTGCTGCGTTCAGCCGATAGCGGCCCATGGGTGCCGTCGAGCTGCACCGGTTCACCCTTGCTGGGCTGCATGTCGGGCACGATGGTAGGTAACGAACTGCAGGCGCCGAGTAATGCCAGGCACAGCAGCATCGGGACAGGCGTCAGCGTCGACAGGGTTGGCCAGCTCATTCGGCAGCCTCCGGGTTGGGAGGGGATTCGAGTCGCGGTTGGACTGGCCGCGAGCGCTCGGTCGATGACAGCCCCTCGCTGCGCTCAGCGTTGAAAAACATGCGCTGCAGCAGCCGCAGTCGGGGTGCTGGTGGCGCTACAACGAAGCGCTCTCGCAGTATAGCGAACGGTCCCAGGGGTGCAGCCGCTGCACGGGATGCACGGCTTCCGGTGCGCCGCCTGCCGCCTGCCGCTTGGCGCTGCGCAGGGCTTTGCGCAGCGTCAAAAACGCAGAAGCCCGGCACTGGGCCGGGCTTCTGGTTTGCAGCGATGGCGCTGTTACTTCACTTCTACGGCCAGGCTTTCGGCGATCTTCTTGTTCCAGATCGCCGGACCGGTGGTATGCACCGACTCGCCTTTGGTGTCGACCGCCACGGTTACCGGCATGTCCTTGACCTCGAACTCGTAGATGGCCTCCATGCCCATTTCCTCGAAGGCCAGCACCTTGGACTTCTTGATGGCCTGGGCCACCAGGTAGGCGGCGCCGCCGACGGCCATCAGGTACACGGCCTTGTGATCCTTGATCGCCTCGATGGCGATCGGGCCGCGCTCGGACTTGCCGATCATGCCGAGCAGGCCGGTGCTTTCGAGTATCTGCCGGGTGAACTTGTCCATCCGCGTGGCGGTAGTCGGACCGGCTGGGCCGACCACTTCGTCACCGACCGGATCGACCGGGCCGACGTAATAGATGAAGCGGCCCTTGAGGTCCACCGGCAGCTGCTCGCCCTTGTTGAGCATCTCGACCATGCGCTTGTGCGCGGCGTCGCGGCCGGTGAGCATCTTGCCGTTGAGCAGCACGGTTTCGCCCGGCTTCCAGCTCTGCACGTCTTCCGGGGTCAGGGTGTCGAGGTTAACGCGGCGCGCACTCGGGCCGGCTTCCCAGACGATTTCCGGGTAGGCGTCCAGGGGTGGTGCTTGCAGTTCGGCCGGACCGGAGCCGTCCAGCACGAAGTGGGCGTGGCGGGTGGCGGCGCAGTTGGGGATCATGCACACCGGCAGACTGGCGGCGTGGGTCGGGTAGTCCATGATCTTCACGTCGAGCACCGTGGTCAGACCGCCCAGGCCCTGGGCGCCGATGCCCAGCTGGTTGACCTTGTCGAACAGCTCCAGGCGCAGTTCTTCGATGCGGTTCTGTGGGCCGCGAGCCTTCAGCTCGTGGATGTCGATGGCGTCCATCAACACTTCCTTGGCCATCACCGCGGCCTTCTCGGCGGTGCCGCCGATGCCGATGCCGAGCATGCCCGGCGGACACCAGCCGGCGCCCATGGTCGGCACGGTTTTCAGCACCCAGTCGACGATGGAGTCGGAGGGGTTGAGCATGGCCATCTTCGACTTGTTCTCCGAGCCGCCGCCCTTGGCGGCGACGTCCACCTCGACCTTGTCTCCGGGCACGATGCTGTAGTGGATCACCGCCGGGGTGTTGTCCTTGGTGTTCTTGCGGCTGCCTGCCGGGTCGGCCAGGATCGAGGCGCGCAGGACGTTTTCCGGCAGGTTGTAGGCGCGGCGCACGCCCTCGTTGATCATGTCGTCGACGCTCATGCTGGCGCCGTCCCAGCGCACGTTCATGCCGACGCGAACGAAGACGGTGACGATGCCGGTGTCCTGGCAGATCGGCCGGTGACCGGTGGCGCACATGCGCGAGTTGATCAGGATCTGCGCCATGGCGTCGCGTGCAGCCGGCGACTCTTCCTTGAGGTAAGCCTCATGCATGGCCTGGATGAAATCCACTGGATGGTAGTAGGAGATGAATTGCAGGGCATCTGCGACGCTCTGGATCAGGTCGTCTTGCTTGATCACGGTCATGCTGGGCGCTCCTTTATCGGGCAGGAACTGCGAGGGGCACCGGAGCACAATCCGGCGCGCTGTTACAGTAAAAAAGGCGCCGCAGTATAGCGCGCACCAGGCAGGGCCGACAGTCGCCAACGGTCGACCTTGGTCGCTGTTCGCCCGACTTAACGGGCGATTCGACGTCTCAGTGCCATCTTCACGCCTCGTCTATTAGCGGCGCGCGCATGACGAAAGTCGATGTGCTGTGCGCAGTTTCATGGGTTATCGAGGAGCTGAGCCACGTAAATACAATGGTCATTCGGCGCGCGTAGACTCGCCCGGTCAGTCGATTTAGCGCTCACTCTACGCAAACTGTCGCGTGCTTCTCTGCGAGATAATTCGCGGCGTTGCGCCATATTCAGCGGACCCTCGCCAAGGGCCAAACGGCCTGTTATCTCGCTAGGCATTTTGTGATCACAGGGGTAGAGTGGCGGCTAGATGCCAGTATGGGAAGGAGCCCATGAGCCTACGTCGTCAGCGGGCCACTAAGCGAACATTACAAAGCCTGTTGCTGAAGCGTTTCGGCATGGCTGTGACGACTTACGCCTTGACCGCACTGCTGTGCGGTGTGGCGATTCTGGTTGATCTGCTCCACGTCAACGTATCGACGGGAGCGTTGTTCATCGTTCTGACGACTCTTAGCCAGCTGCTGTTCTGGAGCTTGTTCCTCACCGGACAGAATCTGCGTTTTACCGACCCGAGCCTGACCGAACCGCAGGTGTTAGTGGCCCTGACCTGGCTGACGGCGCTATTGGCCATGTTCGCCGAAGGGCGCGGTAGCCTGCTGGTGGTCTACATGCTGATCCTGTTGTTTGGCGTGTTCCAGCTTGCGCCCAGAGTCTTCGTGCGCTGTGCGGTATTCGCCTTCTTCGGTTTTGCCGGGCTGAACCTCTACGAAGCCTATTTGGTTCCGTCGAGTGATCCTGGACTGCGAATCTTGCAGGTGAGTGCCTTGGCCGTCGTGCTGCTCTGGCTGAGCCTGTTCGCCAGTTATGTACAAAGCATGCGTCAGCGCATGCGCCAGCGACGCTTTGCCTTGCAGGCGCATCAGGACACCTTGCGCGGGATGATGCGCCAACTCGAAGACCTGGCGGCCACCGACGAATTGACCGGCTTGTTCAATCGTCGGCACTTTTTGCGTCTGGCCGGTCATGAGCTGGATAGTCTCCGCGCGGGCCGGCGACATGGCCTGGCGCTGATCGACCTGGATCATTTCAAGCGGGTCAACGATGTTCATGGGCATGCTTCAGGCGATCGCGTACTGCAGACATTCGCCGGCGTGGCGCGGGCCTGCATGCGCGATGGCGACATCATCGCCCGCTACGGCGGCGAGGAATTTGTACTGTTGTTGCCCAATACCGACGAGGATCAGTTCACCGCATGTTGCGAGCGCTTGCGTGAAGCGTTTAACCGGGCTGAACCGCTGGGCGTTAAAGTGGATAATCTGAGTTTGTCGGTCGGAATGACGTTACTGAATATGCACGATGATTTGGATGAGGCGCTGCATCGCGCCGATCAGGCACTCTACCAAGCCAAGCGCAGCGGGCGTAACCGTTGTGCCGCGACCTGGGCGAATGCCGATGCCTGAGCTCTCGGTGGGTGAGCTAAGGCTAGCCGTCGAACCCATGAGTAACTTGCTGGATGCCCTGCACCGGGGCGGCATTGCCGTGCCCTACAGCTGCCGCGCGGGCAGTTGCCATGCCTGCCTGGTTCGTTGCGTGCGCGGTGAGCCTGTGGATGCCAAGCCTGAGGCACTCAGTGGCCAGCTCAGGGAGCAGGGCTGGCGCCTGGCCTGCCAGTGCCGAATCGTCGATGACCTGCAGGTCGAGGTCTTCGACCCCGTGCGGGATGGTCGGCCAGCTCGGGTCGAGGCGACGGACTGGCTCAGCGCCAACGTGCTACGGCTACGCCTGATCCCGGAGCAGCCGTTGCGCTATAGCGCCGGTCAGCATCTGGTGCTGTGGTCGCCGAATGGCGTGGCGCGGCCTTATTCCCTGGCCAGCCTGCCGGGTGAGGATCCCTGGCTGGAGTTTCACCTGGATTGCCGCGAGCACGGTGCGTTCAGTGATGAGGCGCGGGCGCTCAGCCCTGGTGAGCGTTTGCGCCTCGGCGAGTTGCGCGGCGGCGCGCTGCACTATGATCCGGATTGGCAGGCGCGACCGCTCTGGCTGTTGGCCGCCGGCACTGGTTTGGCGCCACTCTATGGGGTGCTGCGCGAGGCCTTGCGTCAGGATCACCAGGGCTCCATTCGGGTTATTCACCTGGCCCATGAGCGGACCGAACATTACCTGGCCGACTCCCTGATGGCGTTGGCGGCCGCTCATCCCCAGGTGCAGGTCGAGCTGCTCTGCGCGGCCGAGTTGCCAGCGGCTTTGGCCGAACTGCGCCTTGCTTCCCGGCAAACCCTCGCCTTACTCTGCGGCCACCCCAGCAGTGTCGAAACCTTCGCGCGGCGCCTGTATCTGGCCGGCCTGCCGCGTAACCAAGTGTTTGCCGACCTGTTTCTGCCGCACGCCTAATCGAGGTATCAGCGGGCGGCGTACCTTGAGGACGAGTGATGAGCGAGCATGTACTGGTTGAGCGCGAAGAAGGGCTGTTGACCCTGCGCCTGAACCGCTTGGACAAGAAGAATGCCCTGACCCGCGCGATGTACAGCCGCATGGCCGAAGTGCTACAGCAGGCCGACGCCGACCCGAGCGTTCGCGCGCTGTTGATAACCGGAGGGGACACGTGTTTTACCAGCGGTAACGATGTCGCCGACTTCCTCCAGGCCCCGCCTACGAGCCTGGACAGTCCGGTGTTTCAGTTCATGCGCACGCTGTTCGAGTTCAGCAAACCAGTGGTCGCTGCCGTCAGCGGTCCGGCGGTGGGTATCGGCACCACCCTGTTGCTGCATTGCGATCTGGTTTATGTCAGCCGCGACGCCGTGTTGAAAATGCCCTTCGTCAGCCTGGGGCTGTGCCCGGAGTTCGGCTCCAGCCTGATCTTGCCGCGCCTGTTGGGTCAGGCCAAGGCGGCCGAGCTGTTGCTGCTCGGCGAGTCGTTCCGGGGTGAGCAGGCGGTGGCCTGGGGCATCGCCAACCAGGCGCTGGCTAACGGTGCCGAGACCTCGGCCAAGGCG
>JBFKAF010000124.1:0-8017 GCA_041621735.1 Pseudomonas sp. | reverse complement strand
GAACTCACGAACCTTACGGGGCTCTTTCAGCATATAAAGGGACTACAGGGTCAAAAATAGAAGCCGAGTATTATGCCTATTTAGCGCCAAATTGCACGGATCATCCGACCATGTACGCCATTCATGATGAGTTTCCGCAACTTCCAGATATTCGTTATTTGAATCACGCCGCCATCGCACCCTGGCCCAAACGCGCCGTCGTCGCGGTCAACCGTTTCGCCGAACAGAACGCCCAGACCGGCGCACGCAATTACCCTGAATGGCTGCTGGTCGAGCAGACGCTACGCGAGCGACTGCAACGCCTACTCAACGCACCGTCCAGTGCCGATATCGCACTGGTAAAGAACACTTCGGAGGCGCTGTCTTTCGTCGCGTTCGGCCTGGACTGGCGAGCGGGCGATCAGGTGGTGATCAGCGATGAGGAGTTCCCCTCCAACCGGGTGGTCTGGGAGGCCCTCAAGCCCAGAGGCGTAGAGGTGATCCAGGTCAACCTGCAACAGGGCGACCCGGAAACCAATCTGCTTAATGCCTGCGGCCCGCGCACTCGCCTGCTGTCGATCAGCGCGGTGCAATATGGCAACGGCCTGCACCTGGACCTGGAACGCCTCGGCCATGGTTGCGAAAAACTCGGTGTGCTGTTCTGCATCGATGCGATCCAGCAACTCGGCGCCTTGCCCTTCGACGCCCAGGCCTGCCAGTGCGCTTTCGCCATGGCCGACGGCCATAAGTGGTTGCTCGGCCCGGAAGGCCTGGGCGTGTTCTATTGCCGCAGCGACCTACGCGAACAATTGACCCTGCACGAATACGGCTGGCACATGCTCGAACACGCCGGCGATTTTCAGCGTACTGAGTGGCAAGTGGCACGCAACGCCAGACGGTTCGAATGTGGCAGCCCGAACATGCTCGGCTGCATGGCGCTGGAAGCCAGCCTGGGGCTGCTTGAGGAGGTGGGCATGCTCGGGGTGGGCAAGGCCCTGCAGCAGCGGACCCAGTGGCTGATCGACGGCCTGGCCAGAACTCCCGGGGCCAGCCTGCACAGTCCCCTCAATCCGTCACGGCGCGCCGGCATCGTCACCTTCAGTCTGGCCGGCTGGGAAAACCAGGCACTGTTCGAACGCCTCAGAGCCGAAAAAGTAGTCTGCGCCCTGCGCGGCGGGGGTGTACGCCTGTCGCCACATTTCTACACTGAGGCGCGAGTTATCGAGGAGACGCTACAGCTGCTACGCCAGCTGGCATCGGCCTGAGAACTCAACAGCCGCATAGGTATTCCAAATTTGTTTAAAAAATGAGCTGAATCGGCCTGGACGTTCGGCAAACTTCGCCAATACTCAAAGGTACTGGTGTGCGGCATCTCCCCCCAAGTGCCCCACCAGGCAAGGTACCGTGGACCGCGTACCTTGATTTACTCCTAATGGTCTTAACCCGGATTCATCCCCCAGAACCCGGGTTTTTTTTGCGTCTGTTTTTTCGCTACCGCAATCGCTGGTTTGCAGAGCAGCGCCAGTCAAGCCACCCGCGCCAATGGAAACAAGCGCTTGAAGTTGGCGGTGGTTTGTTCGGCAAGCTGGTCGAAACTGACGCCACGCAATACCGCCAGGTACTCGGCCACGTCACGCACATACTCCGGCAGATTCGGCTTACCACGGTGTGGTACTGGTGCCAGGTAGGGTGAGTCGGTTTCCACCAGCAAGCGGTCGACCGGCACTTGGCGGGCGACTTCACGCAGCGCCTCGGCATTGCGGAAGGTGACGATGCCAGACAGGGAAATATAGAACCCGAGATCCAGCGCCGCCTTGGCCATCGCCCAGTCCTCGGTGAAGCAGTGCAGCACACCCGCCTGCGGCAACGCCGCTTCGCGCAGCAGCTTCAAGGTATCGGCGCGCGCTTCACGGGTATGCACGATTACCGGCTTTCCGGTGAGCTGCGCGGCCTGCAGGTGCAGACGGAAGGCCGCCTGCTGCAATTCTGCCGCCTCGGGTTCGTAGTGATAATCCAGCCCGGTCTCGCCAATGGCCACCACACGCGGGTGGTTCAGTTCGGCCAGCAGCCAATCCAACGCGGGCGCTGCCCCGGGCTCGAGATCCAGCGGATGCACGCCGACCGAGCAGTCGACATCGGCATAGCGCTCGGCCAACCCCTTCACCGCGGCAGCATTATCGGCGCTGACGCCGATACACAGAAAATGACCGACGCCGCGTGCCCGCGCAGCGTCCAACGCCACATCAAGCGAGCTGCCGTGCGCAGCCAGATCCAGGCGATCGAGGTGACAATGTGAATCTACCAGCATGGATAACTATCGCTTAAGAATCGGCGCCAACACTGGCACCGCGAGCCTTGCGGCCCTGATATGGGAATGGCTTACATGGTATGGGTTGGGCGATCCGACTTCAGGGCGCCCGCCAGGTAAGTCTCGATCTTGTTGCGTGCGGTGTTGTCGCCGTCATTGAACTGCACCCCCACACCCGCCGCCCGGTTACCCTGAGCGCCCTTGGGGGTAATCCACACCACCTTACCGGCCACTGGAATCTTCTCTGGCTCGTCCATCAGGTTAAGCAGCATGAACACTTCATCGCCGAGCTTGTAGCTCTTGCCGGTCGGAATGAACAGTCCACCATTTTTGATAAAGGGCATGTACGCGGCATAGAGCACGGACTTGTCTTTGATGGTCAGAGACAAGATTCCACTACGCGAACCCAAGTTAGGTGGCAAGCTCATGTGGTGTTCCTGGTTTTTATGACTCGATGGCCGATTCTAGCCCGGTCCGGGCAGGCTTGCCCACTGCACCAACAAGGCTTCGAGAAGCAAGACACGGTTGAGGTTAGCCTTGCCGATGACTTTCTGCCGTTGCGCCAGCAACCAATCTTGCACCTTCAGCACCTTGGGCTGCGGCGTTTTCTCCGCAAGGTACTGCACGACTTTACGCATATCGCCCTGACCCAAGCCCGCTTCGTCACGCGTCATCTGATAACGCAGCATCAGTTGCGCCCAATCGCAGAACCAGTCGAACAGCAATGGCAAAGGCACGGCATTCCAGCTTTCAGCCAACTGACTCGGCGCCAGCTGTTGCTTGAGCAACTTCTTCACCCCCTCAACCACCTGGGTGCGCTGCTGCCGAACTCCTTGCGCCTGCATGCGCACAGCCGCCAAAGGAGAGCCCGCGGCCAGGTAGAGCAGCTCTTCACGCTCCTCCTCACTGCAGTCGGGCAGCGCCTCCGCCAACCAAACCAGGCTCATCGCGGCTGTCGGCAATGGACATGCCTGCTGCACGCAGCGACTCTTTACCGTCGGCAGCAGCCGACTCGGTTGATGGCTGATCAGTAGCAGGACAGTGTCGCCGGAGGGCTCTTCCAGGCTTTTCAGCAGGGCATTGGCGGCGTTCAGGTTCATCGCTTCGGCCGGCTCGACCAGCACTACCTTACGCCCACCTAACTGCGCGGTCTGCACCACGAAACTGACCAGTTCCCGCACCTGATCGACCTTGATCGGTTTGTCCGGCTCCTCCGGCTGCAGGATGAAGTTGTCGGGGTGGGTGCCGGCCGCGAGCAGATGACAGGCCTTGCACTGGCCACATGCCCCCACGTCCGTCGGCTGTCGGCAAAGCAGATAGGCCATCAACCGCTCGGCCAAAGTACGCTTACCGATACCCGCCGCGCCATGCAACAGGTAGGCATGGGCGTGCTGCGTACGTCCGACTAACTGCTGCCAGAGTGCGGTTTGCCAGGGATAAACATCAGTCACGGCACAACCCCATGATGTGCGGCAGCAAACCATCCAACGCCTGCTGTACCTGGCTGAGCGACTGCGCGGCATCGACGATCCGATAACGCTGAGGCTCGACACTGGCGCGGCGCAGGTAGGTCTGCCGGACCGCCTCGAAGAAGCCTCGCCCCTCTTGCTCGAAACGGTCCAAGCGACCACGCGCAGCGGCGCGCGCCAGGCCGACCTCAATCGGCAAATCGAAAACCAACGTCAGGTCCGGACGCAACTCACCCTGAACAAAACTCTCCAGCAACGCGATACGCGCCTCAGATAAGCCACGGCCACCGCCCTGGTAAGCGTAGGTTGCGTCGGTAAAGCGATCACAGAGTACGACACAGCCACGCGCCAAGGCCGGAGTGATCACTCGAGCCAGGTGCTGGGCACGCGCCGCGAACACCAATAACAACTCGGTATCGGCCGCCATCGGCTCATCGCTGTGCGCCAATAATAATTCGCGCACACGCTCCGCCAGCGGCGTACCGCCAGGTTCGCGAGTCAACAGCACCTCGATGCCGCGCTCGCGCAAACGCTCGGCCAGATAGTCACGGTTAGTGCTCTTGCCGGCGCCTTCCGGGCCTTCCAGGGTGATAAACAAACCGCTCACAGGCTGTCCTTATTAATTGCTTGGCTGTACTGGGGCGGGGCTGGATCGGTAATCCGCACGTCGATTGAGCTGATACTCGCGCACCGCACGGTTGTGCGCCTCAAGGGAGTTGGAAAATACATGACTGCCATCGCCACGGGCGACGAAATACAGGCTCCTGCCCGCCACCGGATGCAGTGCCGCATGAATGGCCTCACGCCCGACCAGGGCTATCGGCGTCGGCGGCATGCCGTCAATCTGATAGGTGTTATAGGGCGTCACTTCGCGCAGATGGGCGCGCGTCAACCGGCCTTTATAGCGTTCGCCCAGGCCGTAAATCACCGTCGGGTCAGTCTGCAGACGCATACCGATACGCAGACGGCGTATAAACACCCCGGCAATCGCGCCCCGCTCCTCGGATACACCGGTTTCTTTTTCGATCATCGAGGCCATGATCAACGCGTCATAGGGTTCCTTGTAAGGCAACTCATCGGCGCGCGCCGCCCACTCCTCAGCCAATACCAATTCCAAGCGTGCATAGGCCTGCTTGAGCAGGTCCAGGTCAGTCATACCGCGAACAAAGCGATAGGTGTCGGGAAAGAAGCGCCCTTCGGGATTGACCCCTGGCTGCCCCAGGCGCGCCATCAACTGCTCGTCGTCCAACTCACTCAGGGTGAGCTCAAGCTTGCTTTCACGCGCCAAGGCCGCACGCACCTGGCGGAAACTCCAGCCCTCAACCAGGGTCAGGTTGTACTGCACCACCTCGCCACGCCGCCAAAGCGCCAACATATCACTCACCCTGAACCCGGGAGTTAGGCGATATTCACCACTGTGTAGAGGCTGATCGCGCAGGTTGAACCGCCAGTACAGGCGCAACCAAAACGCATCTTGCAAGACGCCTTCGGCTTGCAGACGATTGAGCACGCCACCCGGTGTAGCCCCGGCCGGCACGTCGAGCAAACGTTCTTCGCTAAGGTTCAGCGGCTGCTCAAGCGCCGAGTGTTGCTGCCAGGCGAGGAATACCACGAGCAAGCCAGCCAGCAACACACCACCTTCCAGCAGCAGCAATATTTTGCGTATCACGAATCAGCAATCCAGTAGGTCGCGGGCAATAACCTGCAGTTTACGGGTCAGCGGGCCCACCGACCAGTCGTGCCCTTGCAGTGCCCGCACCGGCCACACACCGTAGAGGCTATTGCAGAGGAAGACCTCATCAGCCGTCAGCAACTCGTCGTAACTGATGTCGCGCACTTCGCAGACCAAGCCGAGCGATTCGGCCTGCGCCAACAATTCCGCACGCATGACACCGGCCACGCCGCAGCGGGACAGCTCGGGAGTCAACAGAAGGCCATTCTTAACCAGAAACAGGTTGCTGTAGACGCCCTCGATCACCCGCCCCGAAGTGTCTCGCATCAAGCCTTCGGCATGCTCGGCATCGTGCCATTCGCCACGCGCCAGAACCTGCTCCAGACGATTGAGGTGCTTCATACCTGCGAGCAAAGGCTGCTCAGCCAGACGTGTCATGCAGGCAAATACACGCACACCCTGCTCAGCATTCGCGACTGGATAAGAGGGTTTCGGATTGCCCTGCAGAAGTCGACGCGGCATTTGCGACGGCGGTGGCGCGTAACCGCGCAAGCCATCCCCGCGGGTAACCATCAACTTAGCCACGCCATCGCCCAGCTCACGGCTAAAGGCCATTAACTCGGCACGGACCAACGCCAGATCGAGCGAGATGTGCAAGCGCACACAGCCCTCGACCAAGCGTGCGAGGTGACGATCCAACAATGACGGTTTGCCGCCACTGACGGCGATGGTCTCGAACAGACCATCGCCGTAGGCCAAGCCACGGTCCCGGACGGACAACAGCGTAGCCGGGCAGCCGTCGATCCAGCTCAACATCAATCGGCGAACCGACGGAACACCAGCGAGCCATTAGTGCCGCCGAAACCGAAGGAGTTGGACAGCACCACGTCGATTGGCATGGCCTTGGCCTGATGCGGCACGAAATCGAGGTCACAGCCCTCGTCCGGCTCGTCCAGGTTAATAGTCGGCGGCGCCACCTGGTCACGCAACGCCAGCACGCTGAAGATCGCCTCTACCGCGCCCGCAGCACCAAGCAGATGCCCGGTCATCGATTTAGTCGAACTGACCGCAAGCTGATACGCATGCTCACCGAAAACCGCCTTAACCGCCGAGACTTCCGCCTTATCGCCAGCCGGAGTCGAAGTGCCATGGGCATTGATGTACTGCACCTGATCGGCACTCAGCCCGGCATCGCGCAGCGCATTGGCCATGCAACGGGCGGCGCCACCACCATCTTCCGGCGGTGAAGTCATATGGTAGGCATCGCCACTCATGCCAAACCCGATCAGCTCAGCATAAATGGTCGCGCCGCGCGCCTTGGCGTGCTCCAACTCTTCCAGCACCAAGGTGCCGGCGCCATCGGACAATACGAAGCCATCGCGACCCTTATCCCAAGGACGACTGGCCTTAGTCGGCTCATCGTTGCGCGTGGACAGTGCGCGGGCAGCCGCAAAGCCGCCGATACCGAGACCACAGGCGGCCATTTCCGAACCACCCGCCAACATCACATCGGCTTCACCGTAGGCGATATTGCGCGCCGCCATGCCAATGCAGTGAGTACCGGTAGTACAAGCCGTTGCAATGGCATAATTCGGCCCTTGCACACCCAGATGGATCGACAGAAAACCCGAAATCATATTGATGATCGAGCCTGGCACGAAGAATGGCGAAATCCGGCGCGGCCCCTGCTCAAGCAACGACTTGCAGCTGTTTTCGATATTAGTCAGGCCACCGATGCCTGAGCCTATGGCCACGCCAATACGCTCACGGTTGGCGTCGGTCACTTCCAGGCCGGAATGTCGCATCGCCTGAAAGCTGGCAGCCAGACCGTACTGAATAAACAGATCGATCTTGCGCGCTTCTTTGGCCGATAAATATTCCTCGACATCAAAACCCTTCACCGAGCCGCCGAAACGGGTGGAGTAGGCGGAAAGGTCGGTGTGCTCAATTAAGCCGATGCCACTGCGCCCGGCCAAAATGCCCTGCCAGCTGCTCGGCACATCGTTACCCAGCGGCGACAACATGCCCATACCGGTAACCACGACGCGTCTACGCGACACTGCAATCTCCTTTTGTTCGGTTTCACGACGCTTGGATGCGCCTAACGGGCCGTTGAAAAAGGTAGCGAGCAAAAGCTGAGTCGGTAGGACAGCACAGTGTACGAACTGTACAAGAGCATCCGAACCAGGAATCGGCCCGTGCAACGCGCGCGAAGCCCGCACTGGTTTTTCAACGACCGGCTAAAGAAAAACCGCACGCCTGATAAGGGCAGTGCGGCTTTTCCGAGTCAGGAATCGACGATTAGCTTATTGCGCGTGCGCAGTCACGTAATCGATTGCTTCCTGAACCGAGGTGATCTTCTCAGCTTGCTCGTCCGGGATCTCGGTCTCGAATTCTTCCTCGAGAGCCATCACCAGCTCAACGGTGTCAAGAGAGTCGGCACCCAAGTCTTCGACGAAGGAAGCGCTGTTGGTTACTTCGTCTTCTTTGACGCCAAGTTGCTCGGCAACAATTTTCTTGACGCGTTCTTCGATGGTGCTCATACCTTGTTTTCACTCCTATTGGACAAATCCAGGCAGCTGGTCTGCG
>JBFKAF010000123.1:0-8043 GCA_041621735.1 Pseudomonas sp. | reverse complement strand
GACAGACTGGAAACGCTAAGAACAACCAACAACAGCATGCGAATCAGGCGCATGAAAGTCCTCTTAAAGTCGATGTGTAGGCGTTAGTCGCGAACGGGGCCCGGCGCGATCACTTCGCGCGAACCGTTGGTATTCATTGACGTCACCACGCCGGCCATTTCCATGGCTTCGATCATCCGCGCGGCGCGGTTGTAGCCAATTTTCAGCTTGCGCTGCACTGCGGAAATCGAAGCCCGGCGACTCTCGGTAACAAAGCGCACGGCCTCGTCATACAGCGGGTCCGACTCACTGCCCTCGCCGCTGCCTTCACTGCTGCCGTCGAAACCGCTACCGGCCTCTTCGACGCCGGCGAGGATGTCTTCGATGTAATCCGGCGAGCCACGCTGTTTCCACGCATCGACGACACGATGCACCTCTTCGTCGGAGACGAAGGCACCATGGACCCGGATCGGCAGTCCGGTACCGGGCGGCAGATAGAGCATGTCACCATGCCCCAGTAGCTGTTCGGCGCCACCTTGGTCGAGAATGGTACGCGAATCGATCTTGCTCGACACCTGGAAGGCCATGCGGGTCGGGATGTTGGCCTTGATCAGACCGGTGATCACGTCCACCGATGGCCGCTGGGTGGCGAGAATCAGGTGAATCCCCGCAGCCCGCGCCTTTTGCGCGATGCGTGCGATCAGTTCTTCGACCTTCTTGCCGACGATCATCATCATGTCGGCGAACTCGTCGACCACTACCACGATAGTCGGCAGAGGCTGCAGCAGCGGCGCCTCGTCTTGCATGCTTTCACGCTTGTACAGTGGGTCTTCCAGCGGCTGTCCGGCCTCGATGGCGTCTTTGACCTTGCGGTTGAAACCGGCCAGGTTGCGCACGCCCATCTTCGACATCAGTTTGTAACGCCGCTCCATCTCGGCCACGCTCCAACGCAGGGCGTTGGCCGCCTCCTTCATGTCGGTCACGACCGGGCAGAGCAGGTGCGGGATACCCTCATAGATCGACAACTCGAGCATTTTCGGGTCGATCATGATCATCCGCGCCTCTTCCGGCGTGGACTTGAACAGAATCGACAGGATCATCGCGTTGACCCCCACCGACTTGCCCGAGCCGGTGGTGCCCGCTACCAGCAGATGCGGCATGCGCGCCAGGTCGGTAATCACCGGTTTGCCACCGATGTCGTGCCCCAGGGCCAGGGTGACCGGCGACTTGGCTTCATCATATTCAGGCGAGGACAGCACCTCGGAGAACCGTACGATCTGTCGGTCTTCGTTGGGAATCTCGATGCCGACTGTGGTTTTACCTGGAATGACCTCCACCACGCGCACACTGATCACCGCCAGCGAACGGGCCAAGTCTTTGGCCAGGTTGGAAATGCGACTGACTTTCACCCCGGCGGCCGGCTGTATTTCAAAGCGCGTGATCACCGGACCGGGATGCACCGACTCGACCAGCACCTCGACACCAAACTCCTTAAGTTTGATCTCCAGCAGGCGCGACATGGCTTCGAGAGACTCCGGCGAGTATTTCTTCTGGACCTTTTCCGCCACATCGAGGATGCCGATCGGCGGCAACGTGCCCTCCACCGCGCTATCGACGAACAATGGCGCTTGCTTCTCTTTCAGCACGCGCTTGCTCGGCTCAGCGGTTTTCGCTGCAGCAGGCGGGGTAATGATCGGTGCAGAGCGGTTCTCGCGCTCGCTCATATGCTTGCTCAGGGTTTCCTCACGAGCGAGCAGGCGCTCTTTGACTTTGGCTTGCTCGCGGCGGTCATGCACCATCGGCGCCGCTACGTTACTGACCTGCTCATCGACTTCTCGTAACTGCAGGGCCAGCTGCTTGCGCTCGACGCGAGCACTCCACCAGCGGTTGACCAGATTCTGGATCAACTCGAACAGGTCCAGGGTGATCTTGCCGGTCAGGTCCATCACTTTGAACCAGGACAAATCGGTGAATACCGTCAAGCCGAAGAGAAATAGCGCAATAAACAGCAGGGTGCTGCCCTGCACATTCAGCGCGCCCTCGGCCAGCTGACCGATACTTTCACCCAGGGCACCACCCGCAGAGGCGGGCATGCTCGAACCGGCGTCAAAATGGATATCGGCCAACGCCGCCCCCGACAATACCAGGAACACCAAACCAATCAGGCGCCAGGAAAACAGCCAGCCACTCCAGTGCCAGGGCTTATGGCGGTCGCGAAACACTTGCAGGGTCTTGACCCCGAGCAAAAGCGGAAACAGGTAGGCAAAGTAGCCCAGGGCCATGAAAAGGATGTCGGCGAACCACGCACCGGCACGACCGGCGGCGTTGTGCACCTGTTCCACGTTGCTGGTATGCGTCCAGCCTGGATCGGCCGCATCGTAAGTCAGCAACGCCATCCACAGATAAAGGCAGAGTGCGCCAAGGGCAATCAGGGCACCCTCTTTCAGTCGGTAGGGCAGTTGCTGACGCCAGATCGGTGCCTGAGCTGTAGTGCTAGAGTTCTTCAAAACGCATCTATTCCTGCGCCGATGGGGCGCGCCGAATCATCGGTTAACGGCGAAAGTGAGGCCTATTGTACGGGTTTGTCCGACTGCTGCCACGCAGCCCTGCTAGGGTAAGTTCTGTACCGTTGGAGCCTTGCCTCGCTGGCTCCCGCTCGCCCTCTGCTTCGGTGTAGCATAGCCGGCATCATCTTCCGTGCGGCTCAATTGGAGCATGCATTCTCTTTTGTGACAAAGGCTTATGAGGTGTTTTTATGAGCGAAGTCAAGCATTCACGCCTGATCATCCTGGGCTCCGGGCCTGCCGGTTACAGCGCTGCCGTTTACGCCGCTCGCGCCAACCTCAGACCTGTAGTCATCACTGGTATCGAACCTGGCGGCCAGCTCACTACCACTACCGAAGTGGATAACTGGCCGGGTGATGTTGAAGGCCTGACCGGCCCGGCGCTGATGGAGCGTATGCAAAAGCACGCCGAGCGCTTCGATACCGAGATCATCTATGACCACATCCACACGGCTGAGTTGCAGGCGCGCCCTTTTACCCTCACGGGAGACAGCGGCACCTACACCTGCGATGCCTTGATCATCGCCACCGGTGCCTCGGCCCAGTACCTAGGCCTGCCTTCGGAAGAAGCCTTTGCTGGCAAGGGTGTCTCAGCCTGTGCCACCTGCGACGGATTCTTCTATCGCAACCAAGTCGTTGCCGTCATCGGTGGCGGCAACACTGCCGTAGAGGAAGCACTGTACCTGGCCAATATCGCCAAGGAAGTGCATCTGGTCCACCGCCGCGACAAACTGCGCTCGGAAAAAATTCTACAGGACAAACTGTTCGACAAAGCCGCCAACGGCAACGTTCACCTGCACTGGAACCACACACTGGATGAAGTGCTGGGGGATGCCAGCGGCGTGACCGGAGTGCGCCTGAAAGAAACGACCAGCGGGATAGCTAAAGAATTGCCATTGACCGGCGTATTCATCGCCATCGGCCACAAGCCCAACACTGACCTGTTCCAAGGCCAACTGGAAATGCGCGACGGCTATCTGCTGATCAAGGGCGGCAGCGAAGGCAATGCCACCGCAACCAGCATCGAAGGCGTCTTTGCCGCCGGCGACGTAGCCGATCACGTTTACCGTCAAGCCGTCACCTCAGCTGGTGCAGGCTGTATGGCAGCACTGGATGTCGAGAAATTTCTCGACGACAACTGATAACCTCCGGGCGAGTGCCTGGTTGCCTGGGAGCCTGTCGGACTGCCTGTCCGCAGCGATGAAAGCTCGGCTCGAGCCCGGTTTACTGATCTTTTACGGTGAATAGCGAACTATTTTCCGAGCAAGAGCAGCAAAATCAGCAGAGTCGGCTTTCCGCAGTAGCGCAGCGCTCAGTCCGACAGGTTCCTAGTATCCGCCCCTACCCTCTTCCGGTTGCACTAAATGCTGACCTGGCTACAACGCGACTCACTGAGTTTTCCTCCCCTGAACAAGGCCCTGCGCGAACCCAATGGGTTACTCGCCGCTGGCGGTGACTTGAGTGCCGATCGTCTGGTTCAGGCCTATCGTCACGGCTGCTTCCCCTGGTACCAGGAAGGCCAACCCATCCTCTGGTGGTCGCCCGACCCGCGCACAGTGCTTTTCCCCCATGAACTGCATATCTCTCGCAGCCTGCGCAAGGTGTTGCGCCAAGCACGCCACCAGGTGACGTTCGACCAAGCCTTTGCTGCCGTCATCCAGGCTTGCGCAGCTCCGCGCGAATACGCAGACGGCACCTGGATCACCACGGATATGCAACAGGCCTATCTGGCGCTACACGAGCGCGGCATAGCCCATTCGGTTGAGGTCTGGCGCGATGGCGAACTGGTTGGAGGGTTGTATGGGCTGGCAATGGGCCAACTGTTTTTTGGCGAGTCGATGTTCAGTCGCGCCGACAATGCCTCCAAGGTCGGTTTTGCCACCCTGGTCGAGCACCTGAAAATCTGGAACTTTGCGCTTATCGACTGCCAGATGCCGACCCAGCATCTGCATGGTTTCGGCGCCCGCGCGATAACCCGCACCGACTTCAGCGGCTACCTCAAACGCCACCTCAACCAGCCCAGCGGGGCGGACTGGCTTATCTAGGCGTGTGCGGCAGCCTGGCATACACTTACTTTAAGCTTCTCCCGAGACTCGATCATGACCGAGCTGGCCCGCTTGAAGTTTTACGCCACTCAGCCCCATCCGTGCAGCTATCTACCCGAAGAGCAGGCCACGACCCTGTTCCTCGACCCCAGCCAGCCGATGGATGCGGACGTTTACGCCGAGCTCTCGGAAATGGGCTTTCGCCGCAGCGGCGATCACCTGTATCGCCCTCACTGCCAGCGCTGTACGGCCTGCGTGCCGGCGCGAATTCCCGCCGCGCAGTTCACCCCTAACCGTCAGCAACGGCGAATCATCAAGCGCAACCTGGACGTGCAGGTGCGCGCCGTACGTCCCGCCTTCACCGAAGAGTATTACGAGCTCTATGCTCGCTACATCGAACAGCGACATGCCGATGGCGACATGTATCCGCCTAGCCGCGAGCAGTTCTCGACCTTTCTGGTGCGTGACCTGCCATTTTCTCGCTTCTTCGAATTCCGTAAGGACGAGCGCCTATTGGCGATTGCAGTAACTGACGCCCTGCCCAACGGGCTTTCTGCGGTTTACACTTTTTATGACCCTAGCGAAGAGCGCCGGAGCCTGGGCCGCTTCGCCATCCTATGGCAGATATCCGAAACCGCACGACGGGGTCTGCATGCCGTTTATCTCGGCTACTGGATCAAAAATTGCCGAAAAATGAATTACAAGACGCAATACCGCCCGATTGAGCTGTTCGTTAATCAACGCTGGGTCACCCTTACCTGAATTCCTTGGCGGAATCCTCTATTTTCGGGCACAATGCACGCCGCTTTTGCCTGGGGCCAGTTGCACCGGGCCATTCATTGGATACCGAGGGCTTTACTGCATGTCGAAAGAAGACAGCTTCGAAATGGAAGGCACTGTCGTCGACACCCTGCCCAACACCATGTTTCGTGTGGAGTTGGAAAACGGGCACGTCGTTACCGCGCACATCTCCGGAAAAATGCGCAAGAACTACATCCGCATCCTGACTGGCGACAAGGTTCGCGTTGAGCTGACACCTTATGACTTGAGCAAAGGTCGCATCACC
Organism: Pseudomonas sp.; assembly: GCA_041621735.1. Classification (GTDB taxonomy): domain Bacteria; phylum Pseudomonadota; class Gammaproteobacteria; order Pseudomonadales; family Pseudomonadaceae; genus Aquipseudomonas. The sequence goes on along the minus strand of JBFKAF010000123.1, from coordinate 2,389 downwards.
TACCGCGCTCGCTAAGTTTAAGCACCAGTAAAAACGCCCGGCATCGCCGGGCGTTTTTGTCAGAGGAGAATGGCCATCAAGCCATTTCGGCAGTGGTTTCAAAGTCGAAAGTCAGCTCACCATTGCTGATATCGATATGCACCACGCCACCATGCTCAGCCAGCTCGCCAAACAGAATCTCTTCCGCGAGCGGGCGCTTGATCTTGTCTTGAATCAAGCGCGCCATCGGTCGAGCGCCCATCTGCACGTCGTAGCCTGTCTCCGCCAACCAGTTGCGAGCCGCATCGCTGACCTCAAGCATGACGCGCTTGTCCTCGAGTTGCGCCTGCAGCTCGGTGAGGAACTTGTCGACGATACTCTTGATCACCTCATGGCTCAGACGGCTGAACTGGATAGTGGTGTCCAGACGGTTACGGAACTCCGGCGTGAAGCTCTTCTTGATCACCTCCATGGCATCGGACGAGTGATCCTGGTGAGTGAAGCCGATAGAGGCCCGCGATGCGGTCTCAGCCCCCGCGTTAGTGGTCATAATCAGGATGACGTTGCGGAAATCTGCCTTGCGCCCATTGTTATCGGTCAGCGTGCCGTGATCCATTACCTGCAGCAGCAGGTTGAAGACCTCGGGATGCGCCTTCTCGATTTCATCGAGCAGCAATACGCAATGCGGCATCTTGGTGATCGCCTCGGTCAGCAAGCCTCCCTGATCGAAGCCGACATAACCCGGCGGAGCGCCGATGAGACGAGACACGGTATGTCGCTCCATGTACTCGGACATATCGAAGCGCACCAACTCAATCCCCAGGGCTTTGGCCAACTGACGTGCCGCCTCGGTTTTACCGACCCCGGTGGGTCCGGCAAACAGGAATGAACCAACAGGCTTATCCGGGGCCTTGAGCCCGGCGCGCGACAACTTGATCGCCGTGGAAAGCGAGTCAATGGCCGCATCCTGACCAAATACCGTGAGTTTGAGGTCGCGCTCAAGGTTGCGCAGCAGCTCCTTGTCCGAGCTACTGACATGTTTAGGCGGAATCCGTGCAATCTTCGCCACGATATCCTCGACCTGCGCAACCTCAATAAGCTTGACGCGTTTCTCCGCCGGCTGCAGACGCTGAAAGGCACCCGCCTCGTCAATCACATCGATGGCCTTGTCAGGCATATGACGATCATTGATGTAGCGCGAAGCCAGTTCCGCGGCAGCACGCAAAGCTTCGTCGCTGTATTCGATGCTGTGGTGTTGCTCGAAACGCGCTTTCAGACCCCGCAGAATTCCGACGGTGTCCTCGACAGAGGGTTCGACCACATCGACTTTCTGGAAGCGCCGCGCCAGAGCGCGATCCTTCTCGAAAATACCGCGAAACTCCTGAAAGGTGGTCGAGCCAATGCAACGTATTTCCCCAGAAGAAAGCATCGGCTTAAGCAAGTTGGACGCATCCATCACCCCACCCGAAGCCGCTCCCGCACCGATGATGGTGTGGATCTCGTCAATAAACAGAATCGCATGCGGCCGCCTACGCAGCTCATTGAGCAACGCTTTGAAGCGCTTCTCGAAATCGCCCCGGTATTTAGTGCCGGCGAGCAAGGCACCCAGATCCAGCGAATAGACCACACTATCGGCCAGCAAATCCGGCACTTGGAGGTCGACGATGCGCTTGGCCAAGCCCTCGGCAATCGCCGTTTTACCTACGCCGGCCTCACCGACCAGCAAGGGGTTGTTTTTGCGCCGTCGGGCGAGAATTTGCGCCACTCGCTCCACTTCAAGCTCACGACCGACCAAGGGGTCAATCCGCCCCTGACGCGCCAGGTCGTTGAGGTTGCTGGCGTAGGCGTCCAATGGGTTACCCGAAGTTGAGGACTCCCCGCCTTCCTCATCCTGCATCTCTTGGTCGGGCTCAGAATGGCCACCATGTCCCGGCACTTTGGAAATGCCATGGGCAATGAAGTTGACCACGTCGATGCGCGCAACACTCTGTTGCTTGAGCAAAAAAACAGCCTGGCTTTCCTGCTCACTGAAAATCGCCACCAAAACGTTGGCGCCCGTCACCTCGCGCTTACCAGAGCTTTGCACATGAAATACTGCGCGCTGCAAAACACGCTGGAAGCCCAAGGTCGGCTGGGTTTCGCGCTCTTCGTCATGCAGAGGAATCAGTGGTGTGGTGGAGTCGATGAATTCCTGCAGATCATGCCGCAACTTGTCGAGGCTAGCGCCACACGCGCGCAAGACGCTGGCAGCGGCTTCGTTATCCAGTAAAGCCAGCAGGAGGTGCTCAACCGTCATGAACTCATGACGCTTGGTGCGAGCCTCTTTGAAGGCCAGATTGAGGGTGACTTCGAGCTCTCGATTTAACATAGCTTCACCTCATGCCCAAGCGGCCGGCGCTAACCGTCCTTC
>JBFKAF010000122.1:0-8063 GCA_041621735.1 Pseudomonas sp. | reverse complement strand
TTGAGAATCGCATCTTGTGCCCCGGGGACTTCGCGCGGCGGGTCGAGGTCTTCCATGCGCAGCAGCCAGCGCCCGCCAGCGGCGCGCGCGTCGAGGTAGGAGGCGAGGGCGGCGACCAGAGAGCCGAAGTGCAGGTAACCACTGGGAGTGGGGGCGAAGCGACCAATGTAGCTGAGGACGTTCATCTGGGCGAGGGAGGCCAGTTGCCGGGGAGAGGTGTCGGGGCGTCGGCGCTAGTGCGGCAGAAACAACACGGGGCGCCTAAGCGCCCCGTCATCGGGTCAGGACCCGACTTGCTTTTCCCTGATTTCCGCCAGGGTCTTGCAGTCGATGCACAGGGTCGCGGTGGGGCGCGCTTCCAGACGGCGGATGCCGATCTCGACGCCGCAGGAGTCACACCAGCCGTAGTCGTTGTCTTCGATCAATTGCAGGGTTTCGTCGATCTTCTTGATCAGCTTGCGCTCGCGATCACGAGCACGCAGCTCCAGGCTGAACTCTTCTTCCTGGCTGGCACGGTCGGCCGGGTCGGGGAAGTTGGCCGCTTCGTCCTGCATGTGGTGCACAGTACGGTCGACTTCCTGCATCAATTCCAGCTTCCAGGTATTGAGGATGCTGGTGAAATGGGCGCGCATCGGCTCACTCATGTACTCCTCGCCCTTACTTTCTTTGTAGGGTTCGAAGCCACGAATCAGTTGACTGCTTTTTGCATTTGCTTTGGTGGGCATGGATGACCGCCTCTCACATTCTCTAATCCACTGCGCAGGATAATGTCCATTGCCGGTTATAAAGCGGCCCTGCGGCTGCAAGCGGGCGAACTTACCAGAACAACTCAAGCCGCGCCACTCCCTGTTGTCGAGGTTGCTGACGTTTCGCCGAGACGTTGGTTAGAATCCGCGCCTCAACCTCTATAAAGGCAAGACCATGGCCCAGCCTTACAGTGCCCGCAGCCGCGCCATCGAACCCTTTCACGTCATGGCCTTGCTCGCCCGCGCCAACCAGTTGCAGGCCGATGGCTGCGACGTGATTCACCTGGAAATCGGTGAACCGGACTTCACCACCGCTGCGCCTATCGTCGCTGCCGGTCAGGCCGCCCTGGCGGCCGGACATACTCGCTATACGGCTGCGCAGGGTATTCCGGCCCTGCGCGAGGCGATTGCCGGCTTCTACGCGCAACGTTATCGATTGAGCATAGACCCTGAACGGATTTTGATTACCCCGGGTGGTTCCGGCGCCTTGTTATTGGCCACCAGCTTGTTGGTCGATCCGGGCAAGCATTGGCTGCTGGCCGATCCGGGTTACCCCTGCAATCGTCACTTCCTGCGCTTGATCGAAGGCGCCGCGCAGCTGGTTCCGGTAGGGGCAGAGGTGCGTTATCAGCTGACGCCCGAGCTGGTTGAGCGACACTGGGACCGCGATAGCGTCGGCGCCCTGGTCGCTTCGCCGGCCAACCCGACCGGCACTCTGTTGCAGCGCGATGAGTTGGCCGGCCTGGCGCGTGCCTTGAAAGATCGCGGGGGGCATCTGGTGGTCGACGAGATCTACCACGGTCTGACCTACGGGGTCGATGCGGCCAGCGTGCTGGAAGTGGACGACGAGGCCTTCGTGCTCAACAGCTTTTCCAAGTATTTCGGCATGACCGGCTGGCGTCTCGGCTGGCTGGTGGCTCCGCCCGCGGCGGTGCCGGAGTTGCAGAAGCTGGCGCAGAACCTCTATATCAGCGCGCCGAGCATGGCCCAGCACGCCGCGCTGGCCTGTTTCGAGCCGCAGACCCTGGAGATCCTTGAGCAGCGCCGCGAGGCGTTTGCGCATCGCCGCGACTTCTTGTTGCCGGCGCTGCGTGAGCTGGGGTTCAAGATTGCGGTAGAGCCGGAGGGCGCCTTCTATTTATATGCGGACATCAGCGCCTTTGGTGGCGATGCCTTCGCCTTCTGCAAGCATTTTCTGGAAACCGAGCATGTGGCCTTTACTCCGGGTCTGGACTTCGGTCGGCATCAGGCCGGGCAGCATGTGCGCTTCGCCTACACCCAGGATTTGCCGCGCCTGCAGGAGGCCGTCGAACGCATTGCCCGTGGTCTGAAAACCTGGCCCGCCCATGCACTTTGAGCCCGCGCTGGAGCAGGGGCGCTTGCTGCGCCGCTACAAGCGCTTCCTTGCCGATATCGAAACCGCCAGCGGCGAGTTGCTGACCATTCACTGTGCCAACACCGGTTCCATGCTCAATTGCATGAGTGACGGCGCGCGGGTCTGGTTCAGTCGCTCCAGTGATCCCAGGCGCAAGTTGCCAGGCAGTTGGGAAATTGGCGAAACGCCGCACGGTCGCCTGGCCTGCATCAATACGGCGCGGGCCAACGCCCTGGTCGAGGAGGCGCTGCACGCTGGGGTGATCGCCGAGCTGGCCGGCTTCACCGGCTTGAAGCGCGAAGTGCCCTACGGGCAGGAACGCAGTCGCATCGACTTTCGCCTGGACTATCCGAGCGGTGCTGCCTTCGTCGAAGTGAAAAGCGTGACCCTGGGCTTCGCCAACACAACTGTCGCAGCCTTTCCCGATGCGCGTACCGAGCGCGGCAGCAAGCATCTGCGTGAGCTGGCCGGGCTGGCCCGCGAGGGTGTGCGTGCGGTGCAGTTGTACTGCGTGAACCTCTCCGGCATCGACGCGGTACGCCCGGCCGAGGAGATCGATCCTGCCTATGCCGCGGCCCTGCGCGAGGCGGTTGTGGCCGGCGTTGAGGTGTTGGCCTATGGCGTGGATATCAGCCCGGAGGAAATCCGCCTGGTACTCCGGCTCGAGGTGCGCTTGTAGCTTGGATGTAGTCCGGGGAACCCTGCCGTGCACAGACCGCTCGCGGATTGTATCGGGCTACAGGAGCCAGATTCCTTCGCTGTTTTCCTCGCAGCTCAGCGCCTCGAGCGATTGCCCGGCGCAGGGGCCGGCCACGCATTCCCCCGAATCGATCAGGAACAGCGCGCCATGGGTCGCGCACTGGATCAGGCTGGCGCTGGCATCGAGAAACTGGTCGGGCTGCCATTCCAGAGGAATGCCACGGTGCGGGCAGCGGTTCTGGTAGGCGTATACCTGGCCGTCCTTGCGTACGGCAAACAGCTTGTTCTCAGCAATCACGAAACCCCGGCTCTGACCTTCAGTCAGCTCATCCGGAGCGCATAAACGAATCATCGGCATCTCCACGCAGGCGCGCATTATCCTCTACTGTTAGCGCCTGCCAAGAGGCATGAGCTGTCGGGGGTGTAGTCGTTTGACTGGCAGCTTGCGGCGCAGCCTCTTATCCTGCCAGCCAATCTCTGACCGCCGAAGCCAAGTTCACGATGAATCCTGTTATGCAGCCGCGCTCGTTGTTTATTGCCCTGGGCTTACTGCTTGCGTTGGCGCTGTGGTTATCCCTGGCGCTGGGGCCGGTCAGCCTGCCGCTGGCCGATACCCTGCAAGCGGCGTTGCGCCTATTGGGGTTACCCGTGGGCGGGGCGGAGCTGCAGCAGGCCGAGTTGATTCTCGGGCAAATCCGTCTGCCGCGCAGTTTGCTCGGTCTGACCGTGGGCGCGGTGCTGGCGTTATGCGGGGTGGCCATGCAGGGCTTGTTCCGCAACCCCTTGGCCGATCCTGGCTTGGTCGGCGTGTCCAGCGGCGCGGCCCTGGGCGCGGCCCTGGCCATAGTCGGCGGCGCGGCGCTGGGTGGCCTGCCGCAGCCCTTTGCGCCTTATCTGTTGTCGTTCTGTGCCTTTATCGGCGGGCTCGGCGTGACCGCGCTGGTCTATCGCCTGGGTCGCCGGGATGGCCAGACCAGCGTCGCCACCATGCTCTTGGCCGGGATCGCCTTGACTGCCCTGGCTGGCGCGGCGATTGGCCTGTTTACCTACCTGGCCGATGACGCGACGTTGCGTACCCTGACCTTCTGGAACCTCGGCAGTCTGAATGGCGCCAGTTATGCACGGCTCTGGCCGTTGTTGCTGGTCACGGTGGCGGTGGCGCTGTGGTTGCCGCGCCGGGCCAAGGCGTTGAACGCGCTGTTGCTGGGCGAATCGGAAGCGCGCCACCTGGGATTTGCGGTCGAGGGGATCAAGCGTGAACTGGTGTTCTGCACCGCCCTCGGGGTGGGTGCCGCCGTGGCGGCGGCGGGGCTGATCGGCTTTATCGGCCTGGTGGTGCCGCATCTGATGCGCTTGTTGATCGGTCCGGATCACCGACTGTTGTTGCCGGCCTCGGCGCTGGCGGGGGCGAGCCTGCTACTGCTGGCCGACCTACTTGCACGTCTGCTGTTGGCGCCGGCCGAGTTGCCGCTGGGTATCGTCACCGCGTTGATCGGTGCACCGTTCTTCCTCTACCTACTCATGCGAGGACGTGCCTGATGCTGCGCGCGGAGAGTCTGGCGGTACGGCGCGGTCCCCGCACGGTGCTGACGGGGATCGACCTGCAGCTGCAACCGGGCCAGGTCCTGGGCGTGCTCGGCCCCAATGGCGCGGGCAAGAGCACCTTGCTCGGCGCGCTCTGTGGTGAGCTGCGCCCGGCTCATGGTCAGGTCTACCTGGACCAGCGGCGGCTCGGCGATTGGCCGGGCGGCGAGCGGGCACAACGGCTGGCGGTGTTGCCGCAGAGTTCGACGCTGAGTTTTGCCTTTCCGGTCGAGGCTGTCGTGGCCATGGGCCGATTGCCCCACGCCAGTGGTCGTGTGCGCGATGCGCAGATCATCCGCGAGGCGCTACAGGCCGCGGACGCCGAGCATTTGACCGGGCGTAGCTATCTGGCCTTGTCCGGCGGCGAGCGCCAACGCGTGCACCTGGCGCGGGTGCTGGCGCAACTCTGGCCAGGCGGGGCGGGACAGGTTCTGCTGCTGGACGAGCCGACCTCGATGCTCGACCCCTTGCATCAGCACACCACCCTGCAAGCGGTGCGGGCGTTCGCCGAGCAGGGCGCGTCAGTGCTGGTGATTCTGCATGACCTGAACCTGGCGGCGCGTTACTGCGATCGTCTGTTGTTACTCGACCGCGGCCGGCCACATGCCCTGGGCAGCCCGGAGGAGGTGCTGCGTGCCGAGCCCTTGCACAGCGTGTTCGGCCTGCAGGTGCTGGTGCAACGCCATCCAGAGCGCGGCCACCCGCTTATCGTCGCCCGCTGAGGAGAGCCAGATGCGCGTCCTGACCATCGCCTTGCTGGTACTCCTGACGGGCTGTCAGGCCGCTTTGCCGCCCCTGCCATCCTGGCAGAGTCCACTGGGCCTGACGCATGCCGATCTGGGGCTGATTGAGGATCTGCGTACGGGCGAGCGGCTGACGCCCCGGCAATTGGTCGAGCGTCTGGCCAAGGCCCCACGAGTGCTGGTCGGCGAACAGCACGACAACCCCGATCACCACGCCCTGCAGCTCTGGCTGTTGCGCGCGCTGGCAATGCAGCGGCAGCAGGGCAGCCTGTTGCTGGAAATGCTGACACCGGACCAGCAGCCCAGGGTGGATGCCGTGCGTGCGCAGTTTGCCGCCGGTGAGTCGCTAGCCAACCTGCCTCGCGCGTTGGCTTGGCAGCGGGGCTGGAACTGGGCGCTGTATGAGCCGCTGGTACGGCATGCTCTGCGCCAACCCTATCCGTTGTTGGCGGCCAATCTGCAGCGGGCTGAGGTGCTGCAGGTTTATCGCCGGCCAGCGCTCTTGAACGGCACGGCTTCGACGGCGCAAAGTGTGCGTCAGCCATTGCTGGAGCAGATTCGCGTCTCTCACTGCGGCCTGCTGCCGGACAGTCAGTTGCCGGCCATGCTCGCGGTGCAGCAACAACGTGATCGGCGCATGGCCGAAGCCCTGCTGGCAGCGCCCGAGCCCAGCCTGCTAGTTGCCGGTGCCTTTCATGTGCGCCGTGATCTGGGCGTTCCCTTGCACCTGATCGATCTGGACCCGCTGGCGGACAGTCTGGTGTTGCTCCTCGCCGAGGTCGGCGAGCCGGTTAGTGCGGCTGCGGCCGATTTCGTCTGGTACAGCGCCGCGCTGCCCGAGCAGGACCACTGCGCCGACTTGCGTCCCTGAGTCGTTGCCGACAAGCAGTGCGGACGCCAGGTTTCTGCGCGCAAAAAAAGACCCGGCAAGAGCCGGGTCAATAACCGTGATTAGCCTGATGAGGAGATAACCTTAAGAGTCCTGTAAGTCTCTTGAGCTTATCGGCTGATCTCGCGACCAGTTGCGATAATAATAACAATTATCATTTGCATGTCAATGCTTGTCGCTAAATAAACTTGGGTGCTGCGGCGCCTCTCTAAAACCTGGCGCGGCTGACCCACGGCAGGGCACTAATGCCCGCAACGAATCTTTATACGGCGGCTGGTAAGCGCAGCTGGGTGACTTCCTTGTTGAGCAAGTCGATGCGCCGGGCCATGTTCTCGATCAGGCTGTGGGCGATCCGCGGATTGCTTTGCATCAAACTGAGAAATTGCTCCTTGGGAATCACCATCACGGTGCAGGGCTCACAGGCCACCACGGTGGCGCTGCGTTTCTCGCGGGTGAAGACGGCCATGGCACCGAAAATTTCGTCTTTCTGCACGTCGCCGACCTTGTGCCCGTCGACATAGGCCTCGGCGCGGCCTTCGATGATGATGAATACATGGTCGGCAACCGCGCCTTGCAGGATCAGCTCTTCGCCGGCGGCGAAGTGCTGGAAACCGGTAGCGGGGCGGATATCCGGTTGCTTGAGGCGCGCCAAGGCATCGGAGAGCAGGGCGGTATGGCCGATCAGGTACTGGATGAACAACTCTTGGCGCTGCTCGCTGGCGTAGATGTGCTTGAACACTTCGCTACGCGAGTAGGGGATCAGACTCAGGGGCTCTTCGCTGCTGAACCGGCAACTGGGCAGGTCGATGCCCTGGCGCAAGCCGACCAGGTCACCTTCCTGTAGATAGAACAGCGGCCGTTCGCTGACCAGGGCGTGCAGCAAGCCATTTTCAATAATGAACAACTGGTTGTCCGGGAGCACTGTGCTCAGATCCTCGACCCCTTCCAGTTGCAGGGGGGAACCGCAAGATGACAGGCCTTCCAGCAGCTGCGTGGGGATGCTTTGCAATCGGTTTATCAATTGGTCGGCGTAAGCCGGTTGCTCACCGAGTAAATACATACGGGTAATTCCTTGAACTGGCTAGGCTGGCTGAAACCCACGAAAGGCCCTAAAACAATAGGCGGCGTCCACTCCCAGGTAAATCATTGTCGGCGGAGGTTGTGAGCTAGCTCTTGTTGTTGAGTGAGCAGGCCTCGAGTTGGCCGTTCAATTCGGCTTTGTGTGCGGGCGGCAGCTGATTCCAGTGCACATCCAGTAGTGCTCCCTCGATGGCGTAGAGCAGGACTTTGGAGGCACGAAAGCCGCGCGCACGTACAGCACGGTAGGCACTGACCGCGCCGAGTCTGCGCAGGTCGTTGGCGCTGTGGATGCCAACGGCATGCAGCCACTGCGCCGAGGTCTTGCCAAGGTTCTTCAGGTGTTGCAGTTCGTCGTTCATCGAGGCTCCTTGCATGGCCGGGGCGGCTGGAGAAAACACTCAGTATCGGATGCCTGCCAGAAAGTGTAGCGGCCAGCGGACAATGCGTGGCTGATTGCCATCGCCCCAGGCTTCGCGCAGGGCTGGCGCAATTTCGGCCACGGGATCGCGGTCGTGCTGGTGTTCCCAGCATTGCACCGCCGACCAGGTGCGCAGATAGCCGAGCAGCTGGTTGAAGTCCCACTGCACTTCGATGGCCAGATCGGGCAGTTCGATGCGTGGGAATGGCGCGTAGAGATCGCTATAGCCGGCGTCGACACTGCTGCGCCCGGTGGGCCAGTAGCCGCCCAGGGTGCCCCAGTAAAAAACGTCGATCAGTTCATCCAGCGGCCCGTCGATGCGTAGCAGGCTGTAGCACCAGGCGCAGAACAAACCGCCGGGCTTGAGCAGGCGAGCCACCTCGGCGAAGAATTCCGGCGTGGCGAACCAATGCAGGGCTTGCGCGACCACGATCAGGTCGAGGCTGGCACTGACCAGCGGTTGTGCCTCGGCATTGGCGGCAAACAATGCGATATCGCTGAAGTCTTCGCCGGCGCGCAGCTGGTCGAG
>JBFKAF010000121.1:0-8087 GCA_041621735.1 Pseudomonas sp. | reverse complement strand
GTTGCCCATCGCTGCTGCGCATCAGCGCGGTGGCGATTATCGGGGTCAAGCCGCTGGCGAAGATGCCGGAGAATTGATAGACGAAGGAGATCCCGGTGTAGCGCACCTTGGCGTCGAACAGTTCGCAGAACAGCGCCGCCTCCGGACCGTAGACCGCCGCGTAGAAGATACCGAATGGAATCACGATGGCCATCCAGATCATGAACATGTCGCCGTTGCTGGTCATCATCAGCCAGAAGGCCGGGAAGGCGGAGCAGGCGGTGATCAGCGAGCCCCAGAAGTACACGCGGCTGCGGCCGATGCGATCGGACAGGGCGCCGAACATCGGGATGGTGAAGCACATCACCACCGCCGCGGCCATCACCCCGATCAATGCCTCGGAGCGCGGCAGGTTCAGTGTCTGGGTCAGGTAGCTGAGCGAGAACACGCCGAACACATTGAAGAACACCCCGTCGATGTAGCGTGCGCCCATGCCGGCCAGGACGTTTTTCGGGTAGCGCTTCATCATGTCGACGAAGGGAATGGCGGCCTCGGCGTTGGCTTCCTTGACCTTGGCGAATTCCGGGCTTTCCATCACGTTCAGGCGTATCCAGGTGCCGAGGAAGACCAGGCCTGCGCTGAGCAGGAAGGCGATGCGCCAGCCCCACTCAAGGAACTGGGTGTCGGTCAGGCTGTAGGACAGAATCGCCACCACACCGGAGGCCAGACACAAACCGATGGCCAGGCCGATCTGCGGCAGGCTGGCGTAGAAGCCGCGCTGGTGTTTCGGCGCGTACTCGAAGGCCATCAGCACCGCGCCGCCCCATTCGCCACCCAGACCGATGCCCTGGAATATACGCAGCAGCAGGAGAAGGATCGGCGCCCAGATACCGATGCTGTCGTAACTGGGTACCAGGCCGATGAGGAAGGTGGCCACGCCCATGATCATCATGGTCATGACCAGCATGCTCTTGCGCCCGATCTTGTCGCCGAAGTGGCCGAAAATCACCCCGCCGATGGGGCGGCTGAGAAAGCCGACGGCGAAGGTGCCATAGGCCAGCATGGTCGACACCAGTGGATCGTCGCTGGGGAAGTACAGCTGGTTGAACACGATGCCGGCGACCACGCCGTAGAGGAAGAAGTCATACCACTCGATGGTGGCGCCTATGACGCTTGCGATAACGACCTTGCGCACGGGGTTGGGCGTGGACATGTCAGTATTCCTATTGTTGTCTTTGTATGGATGGTGAACGCGGCTGGCGCGCTCCCTTCAGGCTTCCATTAGGAGGCGAGCGTGCTCAGTGCCGGCGCCGGAGCCGTTAAGGGCTGCTGCGTGTGGGCGCTGGGTTGCAGGCAGTCTTCGAGAATCATCGTCGAGGCCTTCTCGGCGATCATCACCACCGGGACATTGGTGTTGCCCGAGACCAGGCTCGGCATGATCGAGCAGTCGACCACCCGCAGTCCCTGAACGCCATGCACGCGCAGACGCGAGTCGACCACCGCGAGTGGATCGTTGCCCATCTTGCAGGTGCCGGACGGGTGGAAGATGGTCGCCCCGTACTGGCGGCAGAATTCCAGAATCTGCTCGTCGCTCTGCTGCTCTATACCCGGGCGGTATTCGCGGCGAATCAAGCCTTTGAGCGGTCCCGTCGCGGCCAGCTTGCGGGTGTAGCGCACCGCCGCGATCACCGTTTTGCGGTCCAGCTCGGTCGACAGGTAATTCGGCTGCATCGACGGCGGCTGCAAGGGATCGGTGGAGGTGATGCGCACATAGCCACGACTCTCGGGCCGCAACTGGCACACCGACATGGTGAAGCCCGAGAAGGGATGCACGCTGCCGCCGGCTGAATCGGCGCTGAGGGTGCCGAAGTGGTACTGAATATCCGGCGTGCTGCTTTGCTCCAGCACTCGGGTGAACAAACCGCCCTGATTGATACCGATGGCCAGCGGCCCGCTGCGGGTCAGCAGCCATTGCAGGCCCATGCGCAATTTGCGCAGCGGCGAGCGCAGCTCGTCGTTGGTGGTGATCGGTTGGCTGCATTCATAGATCAGGCGAATCTGCAGATGGTCCTGCAGGTTCTCGCCGACCCCGGGCAGCACCCGCACCGGTCGAATATTGAATTGTTTCAGCAGCTCGGCCGGGCCGACGCCAGACAGTTGCAGTAACTGCGGCGACTGCAACGCGCCGGCGCTGAGAATCACTTCGCGGTTAGCGCGTACGCTCAGCGACTGACCGTTCTTGCGGTACTGCACGCCGACTGCGCGGGTGCCGTCGAACAGCACTTTTTCGGCCTGGGCGAGCGACTCGATGGTCAGGTTCGCACGCCGCTTGGCCGGTTTCAGGTAGGCCACCGCGGTGCTGCAGCGCAAGCCCTTGCGCGTGGTCAGCTGGTAGTAGCCGACGCCTTCCTGGTCACCGCTGTTGAAGTCCTGAACATGCGGTACGCCAAGCTCCTTGGCGGCGCCGATGAAGCCTTCGGTGAGCGGGTGTCGCGCCTTGATGCTGGAGGCCGATAACGGCCCCTCTGTGCCGCGGGTCGGGCCGGGGCCAAGGTCGTTGCACTCGGCACGGCGGAAGTAGGGCAATACATCGTCCCAGCCCCAGCCGGAGTTGCCGGCGCTGGCCCAAGCATCGTAATCGGCGCGCTGGCCACGGATGTATATGAGACCGTTGATCGAGCTGCAGCCACCGAACACCTTGCCGCGTGGCCAGTAGATGCGCCTGCCGTTCATGCCGGGGTCGGGATCGGTGTAGAAACCCCAGTTGTAGACGGGGTGAAACATGGTCTTGGCGTAACCTATCGGGATGTGGATCCACGGATATCGATCCGCAGGCCCAGCCTCGAGTAAGCAAACGCTGTATCGTCCGTTTTCGCTGAGTCGATTTGCCAGCACACAACCGGCGGAACCGGCACCGACAACGACGAAGTCATAGGCGCGTGACATTCGAAATCCTCTTTTTTTTATAGTCGTGAAGCCGAACTGCCGGATAAAAGTAGAACAATACGGACCATTTATATGGTGCCAGAGATCAGTTTTTCGTGAGGCCACATGGCTTGCGCCGCTTGGCGTCTAGACTAATATATTGATAATTAATGACTTAGTTAAAAATTTACCTTTAGTCGGGTTATTTAATAATGGAACAAATCGAACCAAAAAATAACAATATTGCGTTGGAGACCGATGGCGTAAGCAATCCGGATCGCAGCCTGCGTGCATTACTGTTGCTGGAGATCGTCGCCGGCGCGGATCAGCCACTGTCGCTCGCGCAGTTGTGTGATCGTCTTGAGGCGCCCAAGGCCACGCTGCTGCGCATGCTGGTGGCGCTGGAACGGCTGGGTTATCTGCTGCGCGAAGTGGACGAGAAAACCTACCTGCTCGGCCCCCGCGCCAGTCGCCTGGGGTTGATGCTGCTACGCAATGAAGTCGTGCTGCAGCGACACCGCCTGATTCTGCAGGCGCTGGTGCGCCAGCTGGGTGAAACCTGCAACCTGACGGCGGTGGATGGCGATCGGGTGATTTACATCGACCGCGTGGAAACCACCGAGCCGCTGCGTCTGCATGTGCAGCCCGGCGCCCATGTGCCATTGCACTGCACCGCCAGTGGCAAGTTGTTTCTCGCCGAGATGCCGGCGGAGCAACGCAGCAGCCTGCTCAAGCACCTTGAGTTGACCCCGCAGACCGACCGCAGCATTACCGATGTCGACCTGTTGGAAACCGAGCTGGAACGTATCCGCGCACGCGCTGTGGGGATCGACAGCGAGGAGTTCGTCAGGGGCATGGTGGCGGTCGCCGTGCCGATCAGAAATGCCGAGGGGCACTGCGTGGCGGCGCTGGCCTGCCATGCGCCCACGGCGCGCAAGAGCCTGAATGACTTGATCGAGTACATTCCGCAGTTGCAGGCCGCCGCCGCGCAGCTGGCGCTGTCCTTTGCGCTGGATTCTGCCAGCGCTTGAGGGAGCGGTAGATGACACTGGCGGCTGCACAGCAGCGCCAGGGCGCTGCTGTGCAGCAGTGGGATTAGAGAAACAGACCGCTCAGCGGCGAGGAAGCGTCGCCGCTGAGCCGGCGTGGCATGCGGCCGGCCAGGTAGGCGTCGCGACCGGCCTCGACCGCCTTGCGCATTGCCGAGGCCATGCGGATCGGTTCGCGCGCGCGGGCGATGGCGGTGTTCATCAGCACCCCGGCGCAGCCCAGCTCCATGGCGATGGCGGCATCCGAGGCGGTGCCGACGCCGGCGTCGACTATCACCGGCACCTTGGCGTTCTCCACGATCAGGCGGATGTTGTAGGGGTTGCGAATGCCCAGTCCGGAGCCGATCGGTGCGCCCAGGGGCATCACCGCCACGCAGCCGAGTTCCTCCAGGCGCCGCGCCACCAGCGGGTCGTCGCTGCTGTAGACCATTACCTTGAAGCCCAGCTCGACCAGTTGACGGGCGGCGATCAGGGTTTCGCCGATGTCCGGGTAGAGGGTCTGGCTGTCGCCGAGCACCTCCAGTTTGACCAGGTTGTGGCCATCCAGCAGCTCGCGCGCCAGCAGGCAGGTGCGCACCGCGTCCTTGGCCGTGTAGCAGCCGGCGGTATTGGGCAGCAGGGTGTAGCGCTCGGGCGCTATGGTGTCGAGCAGGTTGGGCTGCTGGGCATCCTGGCCGAGGTTGCTGCGGCGCACGGCGAAGGTGACGATCTGCGCCGCGCTGGCCTCGATCGCCGCGCCGGTTTCGCTCAGGTCGGCGTAGTGGCCGGTGCCGACCAGCAGGCGTGAGGCGAAGGCCTGGCCAGCGATGAACAGCGGATCGGGGATTGCAGTGGCGATAGTCATAGAGGCTCCGGGTCGGGAAGAGGGGAGAGGCGCACGGCGTTCAGCCGCCGCCGATGGCGTGCACGATTTCCAGGCGGTCGCCCTGTTGCAGGCGCACCGTGGCGTACTCGCTGCGCGGCACCACGTCGAGGTTGTACTCGATGGCCAGGCGTCGCTCTTGCAGCTGCAAGTCGATCAGCAGCTGCGCCAGGCTGAGGCCGGCCGGCAGCTGCTGGGCCACCCCGTTGATCTGCACTTCAATCATCCAGGCTCTCCTGTCGGTGACGGCTGTCATGCCTGCATGGTTGGAGCATTGCTGGCGGTCTTGAAGGGCCAGTCGCGGCTGCGTCACTGGTCCAGTGTGGCGTTTGGCGGCTGGCATCACGCTTGGGCAATAACTGGTTCTAACTGCGCCCGCCGCTTGCTCTTAGTTTCGTCATCAAGGGTGGGTCGGGCAGTGCCGCATCGCGATGTCGAGCGGCGCCCCTCCCGTCAATCTATCGGTGTCTGGAGCCTGTCTCCTGCCCGGCGGCCAACAATAAAAATGCTCCAGTCAGGAGGTAAGCATGAAAACCACAGCTCACGAGTACGATGCAGCCGAGGCCTTGGCCAGCGACCGCGCCCACGTCTGGCATCACCTGTCGCAGCACAAGCCGCTGGAGCAGAACGATCCGATGATGATCGTCGAAGGCAAGGGCATGCGCGTCTGGGATATCAAGGGTAACGAATATCTGGATGCGGTCTCCGGCGGTGTGTGGACCGTCAACGTCGGCTACGGCCGCGAGAGCATCGCCGATGCGGTGCGCGATCAGCTGGTGAAGATGAATTATTTCGCCAACTCCGCCGGCAACATTCCCGGCGCGCTGTTCGCCAAGAAGCTGATCGAGAAGATGCCGGGTCTGAGCCGCGTCTATTACTCCAACTCCGGCTCCGAGGCCAATGAGAAGGCCTACAAGATCGTGCGCCAGATCGCGCACAAGAAGTACGGCGGCAAAAAGCACAAGATTCTGTTCCGCGAGCGCGACTACCACGGCACCACCATCACCGCGCTGAGCTCGACCGGTCAGTTCGAGCGCAAGAACCAGTACGGCCCCTTCACCCCGGGTTTCGTCGAGTTCCCGCACTGCTGCGAATACCGTTCGCAGTTCGGTGAGGTGGCCGACTACGGGGTGCGCGCCGCGCTGGAGATGGAGAAGGTGATCCTCGCCGAAGGGCCGGATACCGTCGGCGCCGTGGTGCTCGAGCCGATCACCGCTGGCGGTGGGGTGATCACCCCGCCGGCCGGTTACTGGGAAACCATTCAGGCGATCTGCAAGAAGTACGACATCCTCCTGCACATCGACGAAGTGGTCTGCGGCCTGGGCCGTACCGGCACCTGGTTCGGCTATCAGCACTACGGCATCAAGCCGGACATAGTCACCATGGCCAAGGGCGTGGCCAGCGGTTATGCGGCGATCTCCTGCACCGTGACCACCGAGGAAGTGTTCGAGGCGTTCAAGGGCGAAGCCGATGACCGCATGGGCTACTTCCGTGACATCAGCACCTTCGGCGGCTGCACCGCGGGCCCGGCGGCGGCGCTGGAGAACATGCGGATCATCGAGGAAGAAGGCCTGCTGGAGAACGTTACCCAGATGGGCGAGTACTTCATGGGTCGCCTGCGCGAGTTGCAGGACAAGTACCAGGTGATCGGCGATGTGCGCGGCAAGGGCCTGTTCTGCGGCCTGGAGCTGGTCAAGGACCGCCAGACCAAGGAGCCGGTGCCGGAGAGCCTGCCGATTGCCATAGTCGCCGACTGCTTGCGCCAAGGGGTGATGATCGGGCGGACCAACCGCAGCTTCGAGCAGTTCAACAACACCCTGTGCTTCAGCCCGGCGTTGATTGCCACGCAAAAGGAACTGGATGTGATCATCGCCGCCCTGGACAGCGCCTTCGGCCGTCTGGCCGCCAATCCATAAGGCTTGTCCAAGCGCAGTAGACCGGGCACCCAGCTTAGCTGGGTGATCCGGTTTTTTGCGTGTCTGCAGCGTCGCATGCCGCGCTAGTGGTCTGTACGGTTAGTTGGTTAACTCAAGTTCGGATGGCTGAGGTTCCGAGACCAGGCGCTGTGACGAGTCATCGCGGGCTATGGCGAGGAGCGGCAACGCCGCATCGGGGCCGCAGACGCCGAAATTGACTAATTGAACTAGCCACACAGGCCACTAGATGGTCTTGCCGACGGGTTGTTGCTAGTCTGCTGGGCACTCGCCAGGCACGCGCTGGCAAGAGCATTCTGAAGTGGCTGGCCGAGCGCTATGCGGCGCCAGCGCTTGTCGTTCGTTCAGTCGAGGCCGCCATGTTCCAGCTGTTCCATTTGTCTGCCGAAAAATCCACCAGCTTGCAGCAGCAACTGCGCGAGCAGATCGCCCAGGTCATACTCAACGGCAATATCCCGCTCGACAGCCCGCTGCCGTCCAGTCGCAAGCTGGCCAAACAGCTGAATATCGCGCGCAACACCGTGGTGCTGGCCTACGAACACCTGCTCGACGACGGCTACCTGCTGGCCCGCGAACGCAGCGGCTACTACGTCAACCCGGACATCCTGGCGCGCAAGGTCGAGTCGCCGCGCGCGGCCCCCGAGGAATCTGCCGGCAGCTCGCCGGACTGGTCGCGGCGACTGGTGGTGCAACCCTCGCAGCAGCGCAACATGAGCAAGCCACGCGACTGGCAGAACTTCAAATACCCCTTTATCTACGGGCAGTTCGACCCGGCCCTGTTTCCCACCGCCAACTGGCGCGAATGCTGCCGCGACGCGGTGAGCATCCCGGCGATCCGCGACTGGGCCTCGGACCGCTTCGATAACGACGATCCCTTGCTGATGGAGCAGATCAGGACCCGCCTGTTGCCACGGCGCGGGGTCTGGGCCTCGCCCGAGCAGATTCTGGTCACCGTTGGCGCGCAGCACGCCCTGTACATGCTGGCGCGTCTGCTGTTGCGCCCCGACAGCCTGATGGGCATCGAAGATCCGGGCTACATGGATATCCGCAATATCGCCATGCTCAACCCGTCGCGGGTGCAGCCGCTGGCGGTGGACAACCATGGCCTGGTGCTCGGCGACGAGCTGAATGGCTGCGACCTGATCTACACCACCCCCAGCCACCAGTGCCCGAGCACCGTGACCATGCCCCTGGAACGGCGCTACGAATTGTTGCAGCGGGCCAACGAGCACGACTTCCTGATCATCGAGGACGACTACGAGAGCGAGACCAACTTCAAGGCCAACCCGATCCCGGCGCTCAAGAGCCTGGATAAGAACGACCGGGTGCTCTACGTCG
>JBFKAF010000120.1:0-8123 GCA_041621735.1 Pseudomonas sp. | reverse complement strand
GCTGCAAAGCCGAGGTGCTGCCCGGCCGTCCCATCGAATTGAACCAAGCCAATTTCGCCAGCCAGCTCAATGGCGATCTGCCGCTGCTGGTCGACGTCTGGGCCAGTTGGTGCGGCCCTTGCCAGGCCTTCGCGCCCACCTTCAGCCAGGCCGCCGCACAGCTACAGGGGCGCTGCCGCCTGGGCAAACTGGACAGCGAAGCCAACCCGCAACTGTCCGCACAATTGGCCGTGCGCTCGATTCCCAGCCTGATCTTGTTCAAAGGCGGTCGCGAACTGGCCCGACAAAGCGGCGCCCTGCCACTGGCGCAACTGATGGCCTGGTTGCGCAACCAGAACCTGTGAGCGAATCGGTCAGCCCCCCCCGAACGCCGCGGTCATTGCCGCGTCACGCCAAGGCAGTAGGCTGGAGGGCACCAGCCAAGGAGGTCGAACGCCATGCCCATGCCCGTGGAAATTGCCCGTCAGTTCACCGAGGAGGCAATCGCCTTCGTCAAACGCAGCGGGCTCAAGGCCGAAATCCTCGAGCCCGGTTTCGTGCGCCTGCGCATGCCGCTGGGCGACAACCGGAACCATATCGGCAGCATGTACGCCGGTGCCTTGTTCACCCTGGCGGAAATCCCCGGCGGCGCGCTGTTCATCACCAGCTTCGACAGCGCTCGTTTCTATCCCATCGTCAAGGAAATGAACCTGCGCTTCCGCCGCCCGGCCACCAGCGATATTCAGGTCGAGGCGCGGCTCGCCGCGAATGAGATCGAACGCCTGCAAGCCGAGGCGCAGCGCCTGGGCAAAGCCGAATACTGGCTGGAGTTGCAGCTGACCGACGCCAGTGGCGAAGTGGTGGCAGAAAGTCGCGGCCTGTACCAATTACGCACACACTGACGCCTGACCTTGCCATAGGTCAAAAGACCCGCTTAATTCATAAGGCACAATAAATTGCCGACATGCCCCTCGGCAGGAGAGCGGCCCGATGTTCAAGCACATTCTTATCGCCCACGACCTACGCGACACCGCCGACCAGGCCCTTTGCCGCGCCGCCCAGCTGGCCCGTCAGCACGGCGCCAGATTGACCCTGCTGCATGTGCTCGACCCCAGCCAGAGCCACCAGCAACATGAACAGGCCCAGCAAGCCCTCGACGGCAAGCTGAGCCAATACGCCCCGCCTGGCAGCGCGCTGCGTTTTCACAGCGGCAAGCCGTCCGAAGTGGTGCTGCAACAGGTGCAGCAACTCGGTTGCGATCTGCTGGTGCTGGGCGCCCACCACCAGCGCCACGACTTCTTTTCCGGCACCAGCCTGGACCGTATCGCCCGACGCAGCCCGGTGCCCTTACTGCTGGTGGCGCGCAACGACTTCCAGCCCTATCGGCACGCGCTGGCGGCCATCGACTTCTCCCTGTGTGCCTGCAGCGCTCTCGGTCAAGCCTATCGCCTGCTACCGGAAACCGCCGAACTGCACGCCCTGCACGTATTCGAGCCGGACAAAGGCACGGCCAAACAGGTCGAGGCGCAATTGCACACCCAGTGCGCCTTGATCGAACAACTGCTGCAGGACGAGGCGCGCAACCTACCCGCCAACGGGCCACAGCTGACCCACGAGGTGCTGCAAGGCGAGATCGTCCGCTGCCTGCAGGAGCAGCTGAAAAGCCGCCGCAGCGAGCTGCTGGTGCTTGGCAGTCACGGCCGCAGTGCGCTGTCCCAGGCCCTGCTCGGCAGCCTGGCCCAGCACTTCCTGCACAAGGCGCCCTGCGACATTTTCGTCGTGCGCTAGGGTGGGTTAGCCGCGCAGCGGCGTAACCCACCATTGCTGCGGATTCTGTTGGCGGGTTACGCCTTCGGCTAACCCGCCCAGCGGAATCGCCGACTCACTCAACCGCGGTTCAGCAGGTCGTGCAGTTCGACGAACTGCTGGCTCAGCTTGTGTCGCGCATCCAGATGGATCAACGGCATGCAGGCCTGGTGCGACTCGCGCATCCTCACCGAGCTCATCAAGTTCACCGGCAATACCGGCATACCCTCGGCGAGCAACTCATCGAGCATTTGCTGCGGCAGCGAGGCGCGCGGCTGGAACTGGTTGACCACTATGCCTTCGACTTGCAGGCCCTCGTTGTGGTCCTCCTTGAGCTCCTCGATCTCGCGCAGCAAGCCATACAGCGCATTGCGCGAAAAACTGTCGCAATCGAAGGGAATCAGCACACGATCGGCGGCGATCAGCGCCGAAACCGCATAGAAGTTCAGTGCCGGCGGGGTATCCAGGTAGATTCGCTCGTAGTCCTCGCTCAATGAGTCGAGGAGTTTGCGCAGTTTGTTGATCTTGTGTTTGGCCTCGAGCTTGGGCTGCAAGTCGGCCAGCTCGGCTGTGGCCGTGACCACATGCAGGTTGTCGAACGGCGTCTCGTAGATGTCGACCTTACCCTTCTTGGCGAAGGGCCCACTGGACAGGGTCTGCTTGAAGAAGTCGGCGATGCCCATGGGAATCTCATCACCGGACAAGCCGGTGAGGTAATGCGTGGAGTTGGCCTGGGCATCCAGGTCCACCACCAGGGTGCGATAGCCCTGCGCCGCGCTTACCGCCGCCAGATTGCAGGCAATGCTGGATTTACCTACCCCGCCCTTCTGATTGAACACCACACGCCGCATCTCATATCCCCCTCTCCCTGAATGGCCTTGGATTCTATGCAAAGCGCATGACAAGGGCGAGGCTGGGGCGCAAATCAACCGCCCATCCATCAGAAGCCCCGCGCAAAGTTTGCGCAGACTGCGTGCCATCTAGATAATGCCCGCACTTCGCCGCGTCACCCTCGACAAGCGCTTGTCGAACAGGACAACCACGATAGACAAGGATGCCCGAAGGGGCCGGGAAACTTCCTCGCGTGATGCATTTCAAGATCGATCAATGGCGTGCCTGGGCCCCCGGCCTGGATAGCACAGACGACTGGCGCGCCTGGTGTCGAGCCCCGATGCGCCTGCCCGACGACCAACAGCAGCCGGATGTCGGTTTCCTCCCGGCCCTGCAACGCCGTCGCCTCAGCCGCCTGGCACGCATGCTGTTCCACGTCGCCTGGCCCATCGCCGAAACCCAGCCAGCGTTGCCCCTGGTGTTTGCCTCGCGGCACGGCGAAACGCCCAGAACCCTGGCCCTGCTCACCGATCTGGCGCACGACGAACCGCTGTCGCCCACCCAATTCAGCCTCTCGGTGCATAACGCGATCGTCGGCCAATGGTCGATCCTGCGCGGCGACAACAGCGAAATGACCGCCCTCGCCGCCGAAGGCGACGGCCTCGAACAGGCCATGCTGGAAGTCAGCAGCCTGCTCGGCGAAGGCGCCCCGGCCGTGCTCCTGGTGATCGCCGAAGAAGCGCCGCCGGCGCTGTATGCCTCCTCTATCGACGACGTGCCGTTCCCCTATGCCCTGGCCCTGCTGCTCAAGCCAGGTGACGACTGGCAGCTGCAACTGCGCCCGGGCAACGGCCCCAGCGCGCAGTGGCCCCACCCCCTCAACCTGCTACGTGCCCTGTGCGGCGAACAGCGCTGCCTCGAACATCACTGGAAAAATCGCCAATGGATCTGGTCACCCAACAAGGCCTGAGCCGCCATAGCGCGCCCTACGCCTGGCGCCTGATCGCCACCGCCCTCAGCTTTGCCCTGTTCGGCATCGGTGGCGTGCTGCTGCGCGTAGTGATTTTCCCGCTGCTCGCCCTGCTGCCCGGCAACCGCGCAATGCACCGCACGCGGGTCCGGGCCACGGTGAGCGGGGCGTTCCGCGCCTTCGTCCAGTTCATGTTCCACAGCGGCGTGCTGACCTATGAGGTAGAGGGCATCGAACGTCTCGGCCGCCCCGGACAGATGATTATCGCCAACCACCCCTCGCTGGTCGACGTGGTGGTGCTGATCGCCTTTATCCGCGACGCCAACTGCGTGGTCAAACAGAGCCTGTGGGACAACCCCTGCATGCGCGGGCCGATCCGCTCGGCCGAGTACATCAGCAACAGCGGCAGCCTGGACATGCTCGATGAGGCCGCCACGGCCCTGCGCGATGGCCAGACCCTGATCGTCTTCCCCGAAGGCACGCGCACCACGCCGGGGCAGAGTCCCGAGTTCCATCGCGGCGCCGCGGCCATCGCGGTGCGCGGCGCGCGCATCGTCACCCCGGTGGTGATCAGCGTCAGCCCCACCACCCTGACCAAAGCCGAGCCCTGGTACAGCATCCCCCGCCGACGCTTCCATTTCCGCCTGCGCGTGGGCGAGGACATCGACCCGGGCCAATTCAGGGCACTGGGCCCCGCACCGATTGCCTCGCGCAAACTCAACGATTACCTGCATCAACACTTTATGAAGGAGCTCGCAAAAGATGGGCAATCTGCAACTTGAGATAAAGAACCTGATCATCGACGCCCTCGGCCTCGAAGACATGGCCGCCGAAGATATCGGCGCCGACCTCAACCTGTTCGGCGAGGGCCTGGGCCTGGACTCGGTGGATGCCCTGGAGCTCGGCCTGGCCATCCAGAAGCGTTTCGGCATCAAGATCGACGCCGACGCCAAGGACACCCGCAAGCACTTCGCCAACGTCGCCAGCCTGGCGGCCTTCGTTTCGTCGCAGCAGGTCGCCTGAGGAGGCTCGCAGATGCAAACCCGTGATGAAATTTTCGCCACCCTGCGCGACGCCTTGGTCGAACTGTTCGAGCTGGACGCGGCGCAGATCAGCCTCGACGCCAACCTCTACGAGGACCTGGAGATCGACAGCATCGACGCCGTCGACCTGATCGACCACATCAAGCGCCAGACCGGCAAGAAGATCGCCGCCGAAGAGTTCAAGGCCGTGCGCAGCGTCGGCGATGTGGTCGAGGCGGTGTATCGCCTGGTCAATGCGCCCGCAGCCTGATGACGCGCCCATGAGTCGGCTGATTGGCCCGGCCCTGCTGCTCGCCGGGCTGTGCTACCCCTTCGCGGTGTATTTCGGCCAGCAGCAGCTCTCGCCGCGGCTCTTCGCCCTGCTGCTCGGCGGTCTGTGGCTGGCGCGCCTGCTGAGTCAGGCGCAGCGCCCCGGCAGCCGCTGGATGGCGACGGCCGCGCTGGCCTTCTGCCTGCTGCTCGGGCTGGCGGATAACCCCGACCTGCTGCGCTGGTATCCGGTGCTGATGAGCCTGTTCTGTCTGGGCCTGTTCGGCCTCAGCCTGAGGTTCGGCCCGCCACTGGTCGAACGCCTGGCCCGCCTGCGCGAGCCGGACCTGCCCGAGGCGGGGGTGCGCTACACGCGTCAGGTGACCAAGCTCTGGATCGGCTTCTTCCTCGGCAATGCCGCCATCGCCAGTGCCCTGACCCTGTGGGCGCCGCTGAGCTGGTGGGCGCTGTACACCGGGCTGATTTCCTACGGGCTGATGGCCCTGCTGTTCGCCGGCGAATGGCTGGTGCGCCAACGCGTGCGGGGCCTGGCATGAGCTGGCTGGACCTCGAACAGCTGCTGCTCGCGGCGCACCCGGCACGTCCGGTCAGCCTGGCGCCCAGCCTGCAACACGACGCACTGCGCGAGCAGGCCCTGGGCCTGGCCGCGGGCTTGCAGGCGCGCGGCGTGCGCCGTCTGGCCGTGCACCTGGAGGATGCCGCCGAACTGGCGGTGGCCCTGCTCGGTGCCTGGCGTGCCGGGGCCAAGGTGCTGCTGCCGGCCGACCTGCAAGGGCAAACCCGCCAGCGCCTGAGCCCGCACGTCGACCTCTGGCTCAGCGAGCAGCCCGGCGACGCCAGCCTGGCCAGCCTGCTGGGTGACCCCCTGCCGGGCGCCGTGCTGGCGCTGGATGACTGTGCCCTGACCCTGTGTACCTCGGGCTCCAGTGGCGAAGCCAAGCTGATCGACAAGACCCTGCGCCAGCTGGGCAATGAGGTCCGCGCCCTGGAGCAGTTGTGGGGCGCCGAGCTGGGCCAGGCCTGCATCGTCGGCAGCGTGGCCGCGCAACATATCTACGGCCTGCTGTTCCGCGTGCTCTGGCCGCTGTGTGCCGGGCGGCCGTTTGTCCGCCGCGCCCAGCCATTTCCGGAGGACCTGCAGCGCGTCAGCCTGGAACAACCCGACTTTGTCTGGATTGCCAGCCCGGCGCTGCTCAAACGCATGGGCGACAACCTCGACTGGCCGGCGCTGCGCCAGGTGCGCCGGGTATTTTCCTCCGGCGGCGCCCTGCCCCTGCAGGCCGCACGGCAGTTGCGCGACAGCCTCGGCCAATGGCCGAGCGAAATCTTCGGCAGCTCGGAAACCGGCGGCATCGCCTGGCGCCAGGGCGGCGAGCTGTGGCGACCGTTCGCCGGTGTGCGGACGAGCCTGAACAGTGTCGGCGCACTGCGTATCGAGTCGCCGTACCTACCCAGCGGGCATATCGAGCAGACCGCCGATGGCGCCCGGTTCGAGGCCGACGGGCGCTTCGAGCTGCTGGGGCGCCTCGACCGCATCGTCAAGCTGGAAGAAAAACGCATATCCCTGCCCATGCTCGAGCAGGCGCTGGTCGAGCACCCCTGGGTCGAGGACGCGCGTCTCGGCGTGATTCAGGCCAATCGCGCCTACCTCGGGGCGCTGGTCGCCTTGAGCGACGCCGGCCTGCAAGCCCTGCGCAACCAGGGCCGGCGCAGCCTGACCGGGCAACTGCGCCAACACCTCGGCCAGCACTGCACCGCGCTGGCGCTGCCACGCCGCTGGCGCCTGGTCCGCCAGCTGCCGCTGAATGCGCAGGGCAAGCTGCCGCAGGCCGAGCTGGAAGCCCAGCTGTATGCCCCGCGCACCCAGCAACCGCAGGTACTCAGCCAACGCGAAGCGGACGCGCAGTGGCACCTCGAGCTGGAAGTGCCGCTGGATCTGGCCCACTTCACCGGGCACTTCCCGCAAACCCCGGTGCTGCCCGGTGTGGTGCAGATCGACTGGGCCCAGCAACTGGCGCGACAACTGATCCCTGAGCTACCGCCACGTTTCTGCGGCATGGAGGTGCTGAAGTTCCAGCAACTGGTGCGCCCCGGTGACCGCCTGCAGCTGTCGCTACGCTTCGACGCCAGCCGCGGCAAGCTGTACTTCGCCTACCGCAACGGCGAGGCGGCCTGCTCGTCCGGGCGCATCCTGCTGCAGGCCGACCATGCATAGGCTTTGCGCGGTGATCCCGGTCTACAACCACGAACAGGCCCTGCCCCAGGTGGTGCAGACCCTGCGCGCCGGCGGCTTGCCCTGCGTGCTGGTCGACGATGGCTCCAACCCCGGCTGTGCGCAGGTGATCGAACAGGTGGTGGCGCAGACTGCCAGCCACCTGCTGCGCCTGCCGAGCAACCGGGGCAAGGGCGGCGCGGTGATGGCCGGTCTGCGCGAAGCCGCGCGCCTGGGCTTCAGCCATGCACTGCAGGTCGACGCCGACGGCCAGCACGACCTGGACAACCTCGGCGACTTTCTCGCCGCCTCGCAGGCCCACCCCCAGGCGCTGATCTGCGGCTACCCGCGCTACGACGCCAGCGTGCCCAAGAGCCGCCTCTACGCCCGCTACCTGACCCATGTCTGGGTGTGGATCAACAGCCTGTCGCTGCATATCCGCGACTCCATGTGCGGCTTTCGCATCTACCCGCTGACGCCGACCCTGGCCTTGCTCGACGCGGCGGCGATCGGCACGCGCATGGACTTCGACACGGACATCCTGGTGCGCCTGAGCTGGCGCAATCAGCCGATGCGCTGGCTGCCGGTGCGCGTGCACTACCCGGCGGACGGCGTCTCGCATTTCCGCCTGCTGGAGGACAACCTGCTGATCTCCAGGATGCACGCCAGGCTGTTCTTCGGCATGCTCTGGCGCGCCCCGCAGCTGCTCTGGCGCAGGTGGCGCGGATGAGCCAGCAACACTGGGCCGAACACCGCGAACGCGGCAGTTTCCTATTGATGCGCCTCACCGCCTGGGCCACGCGCCACCTCGGCCGGCGCCTGCTCAGCCCACTGCTGCACCTGATCGTGCTGTACTTCTTCCTGTTCGGTCGCCGCGCCCGCCAGAGCATCTGGGACTACCAGCGGCGGCTGGCGCTGTGGAGCGGTCGCCAGGCCCTGCGCCCGACCCTGCGCTCGCTGTTCGGCCAATTCATGGCCTTCGCCGACGCCCTGCTGGACAAGCTCGACGTGT
>JBFKAF010000119.1:0-8126 GCA_041621735.1 Pseudomonas sp. | reverse complement strand
GTCGCCGTGAATCGAGGCGAATAGCACGTCGCTGCGGTCGTAGAAGATCGACTGGGTGCCGTTGCCGTGGTGGTAGTCGACGTCGAGAATCGCCACCTTGGCCCGGCCCTGATCGAGGAAGGCCTGGGCGGCAATGGCCGCATTGTTCAGGTAGCAGTAGCCGCCCATTACATCGGCGGCCGCGTGGTGGCCCGGCGGGCGACACAGGGCGAAGACGCTGTGGGCGCCGGCGGCGATTTCCGCCTGGGCGCTGAGCGCCACTTGCGCGGCGCTATAGGCCGCCTGCCAGGTGCCGGCGGTAATCGGCGCGCCGGCGTCGAAGCTGTAGTAGCCGAGCTGGCCGTGCAGGCTTTCCGGCAATTTCTGGCGCAGTGTGCGCGCCGGCCAGGTGTAGGGCAGCAGGTCGCCTTGACCGGCCTGCTCCTGCCAGCGCGCCCAGGCGCCCTCGAAGAACTCCAGATAAGCCGCGCTGTGGATGCGTTGCAGTGGCGCGCGACCGAAGTCCTTGGGCGCGCGCACTTCGCCGAGCTGACGATCCTTGACCCGCGCCAGAATATGGTCGGCGCGTTGCGGCTTCTCGAAACAGGGCACCAGTTGCCCGTTCATCAGCTCGCAGCTGCCGTGGTGCAGGTGATGGTCGTCGCTGTAGTAGGTCAGCATGTGTGGGCGGCTCCCAGGTTTGTTGTTGTGGCAAGCACAGCAATGGCTGCCAATCTTGTGGGAGTCATTGTTCGCCGGGTCGGCCGACTGGGGAACGCTGGCAACGGCCAATAGGGGATCGAAGTGGCCAAATTTGCTGGCCACGGCGCCGCGTCAGATGCGGAAACGACTCGGCGCGACCCCGCTCCAGCGCTGGAAGGCATGGCGGAAGCTGGCGCTCTCGCTGAAGCCCAGCTCCTCGGCGATCCGGCAGATCGGCCAGTCCTCTTGGCCGAGCAGGGTCTTCGCGCGTTCGAAGCGCAGCTCGTCGAGCAGCTCCTGATAATGGGTGCCGAGTTCCTGCAGGTGGCGGCGAAGGGTGCGTGGTGAGCAGTGCATCTGCTGCGCCAGCGCCTCCAGCCCCGGTGGTTCGGCCAGGTGGCTGGTCAGTGCCTCGCGCACGCGCTGTAGCCAGGCCTGGCGGGTGGTGAACTCGACATTCAGCTTGCGGCAGCGGGCGAGCATCTCCTGATGGGTGACCGGGTCGGCCAGCGGCAGGCGCCGTTGCAGCCACTCGGCGGGAAAGGCGAAGGCATTGCGCACGGCGTCGAACTGCAACGGGCATGCGAAGCTGGCCGCGTAGCGTTCGGCATAGGCCGGCCGGGCGTGGCTGAACTGCGCCGCGACCAGCGGCACGGGCTGGCCGAGCAGGTCATCGCAGATCAGCTTCAACGAGGCCAGGCACATTTCCACATTGAACTGCTCCAGCGCCGACGCATGCCGGTACTCGGCTGCACTGACCCAGGCCAGCTCGCCCTCGACCTGCAGATCCAGTTTGAAATAGGTGCCGAGCAGGGCCGGGTACTGCAACAGCAACTGCCAGGCGTCACCAAAGGTGGCACTCGACAGCGCGGCGTAACCGAGCAAGCCGTAGGCGGACACGTGCATGCGCCGGCCCAGCTCCAGGCCAAGGTCGGCGCGCAGGGCCAGAGCATTGGCGCACACCTGCAATTCCTGGGTGCGGGTGATGCGCTGCTCGCCGCTGGCCAGGTCGCTGGCCTGAATGCCGCTGCCGGCGAGCAAGACCTCGCTCGACTCGGGCCGCTCGGCGAACAGCTCGAGAATCATCGAGACGACATGCAGGGTGGTCAGGTGAGCATGCAACATGCGACGGCATCCGCTACTTCGGGTGGTTGGAAGCAGCAAGAAGCATACCGTGAGGCTGGCCGGATCGGCTTTGGCTGGTTTATCTGCCGCGCACTGGGAAAATCGACTGTGGTTGAGGGCTGTTGTCGAAACAGGGGATTAGTCTGTGCCTGACACTCGGTTCAGGCTGTCGCCCGGCAGATAACGTGCCGACTCGATCATGGGCTGTGCGCAGGAGTTGATGCCTAGACTGGGGCCCCTCAGGAGGCCGAGCGCAATCGGCGTGTAAGGGGTTGAGCGGCATGGATGCAGGAGGTAGAGCGGTGCAGGATGCCAAAGCCGAGAGCTGCGATGGGCCAGGGATGGCCCTTCGCAGCGTGCTCCTGGAACGACGATGGAGCGAGGGAACCCTGGCGCAGCCAGGGCCGGATTTGGGGTGTGCTTTCTTTTTGGTTACTTCTTCTTTGCACCGGACGCCGATGCGGGGCAAAGAAGAAGTAACTCGCCCGAGGGGCGAAACCCGAACATGCAGCCAGCGCGGAAAACGGCGAGCAGAGTGTTGCCCACCCTACAGAAGTCGAGACGGTACTTGGGTATCCAGGCTACTCGCTAGTTGTATGTTTGGTTACATTTCATCTGAGAAGTAAGCCATTATTTCAGCTGTTGTCATTTCTTTGGTTTCGTTGGAAAAGCAGTAATAACTAGGTCTTGCATCACTAAAATACTGCATGTCCATCTCCAGGCCTTTCAAGTTTGGAAACAGGCCTACTGGCATATTATATTCGCCACTAGCGTTGAACTTATAAAACAGATGAGTTCCACATTCAGTACAAAAACCACGCGATGCCCAAGATGATGAATTGAACATCTTTACTTTATCACTACCTTCAATTTTCACTTTAGTGCCACATTTCACAGCAAAAAATGGAGCGCCTCCCCAGCTTCTACAGGACTGACAATGGCACACTGTAAATTTGGGGTTGACGTCTTCTGCAATAATCTTAACTGCACCACAAAGGCAGTTTGTTTCTGAATGAGGCATGTAAGTAACTCCTGAATTGATGAGGCACATAACGACGCTGTAGAAAACCCCAAACCACTTCCGCTATCAAGGCTCGCTGTGTTTTTTTCGAGAATCTGAGCGCGCATCTGGCTATGGAGGTTCTTCGAGAATACGTGAGTGATTGGTCATTCACGGGCTTTAATGGGATGCGTGGAACAAAGATGGGGTCGGAGTCATTAGGTTCAGTACCAATCAAAAATAAATCACTCCGACCCCTTTAGTTGCCGGGTGATGATCATTTCATACCATCTCTAATGCCTTGCGACGTTTCTGCTCTATTTCTGCATTCTACCGATATAACTATATCTTTAGCGTATCCTCCCTCCATAGCGGATCGTGCAGAAGCGCCGTATTTATAACCATTTTCGTAGCAAGCCATATTGTATTTGGGGGGGCTATTTTTTCTTCTTCGGCTATTTCTTTGTTTCTTTTTATTAAGTAATTTTTGTACGCTGGATCATCAACTTTCCAATTGTTGTCTTTTGCGGCAAGCAGATTGTCGTATCTGCCAAAAGGAGGTAGTTGGGCAATCAGGTCATCGCAATTTTCAGAGAAAAGACCGAAAAACCAACTTTTATTTTCCTCAACCCAATCCAAAACTACTTCAGTGTTTTCACGAAATGTCGAGTGGCATCGTTCAGCCTCGTCGAGATCTATACCATATTTTTCAGATGCTTTCTTGACCTCTGGGGAGTAGTAGTTGCAGCCGGATATTAATATTGCTGAAAGAATTAAGATTGATTTTACTGGATTAAGTAAGTCTTTCATTGCTGTCTCTATAGTGGGGGCTTTAGCGCTGTCCCAGCGGACGAAGTGAGCGATTTTACAGGTTGTTAGGCGTTTAACTGCGTTGCCCAAAAATTGTTCTGGGTTCTTTTAAGTGCTCTTTTTATAATGAACTATTAGCTTTCTGAGTGTAAGCAGTTGGTTATGTTGTCAGTTGTTTTATTAAGTTTGTCCAAAGCGCTTTCTAAATAGAGGTGGGCGTCCTGCGACGCAGGAAGCGGTGCCTCGTTGGCGCTCCATGTACCCTTGATTCTTAGGTTTGTAAAATCGAAGATGGCCGACTGGTCGTCGTTAGATTCGGTTACAGAAAATAAAATGTCGTAGTTCAGTGGCGTTCCCATCGTCATCGGGACAATAAAAGATACTTGGTCACGTCCCTGTGCGGTAATTCTTGTTTTAGATGAGTTAAGAATGGGTTGGCCTATTATTCCTGGAATGTTCTGCGCGAAGCAAAACTGAAGAGCCTCTGGTGAGGGGTTGATACCTACTCGCTTGAGCTTTATTGAATCTACCCGATATCCAGTATTTTGGCTGCCGGAGATTGAGACGCCGTCGGGCACGGGAGAATATGGTTGAATCTTCATGTTCTCACATCCGCTCACGCCCAAAGCCGTCCCGACCATCAAGATAAGTGGAATTGATTTGTTCATTTCATTTTCCTTAATGCAGATAATTTATAGTTTGGTGGAAATCCAGATAATGGGTTTCTTATTTTAATTTAAAGTCAATATCATTGGTGTGATGTAAGAAAGTCTAACTAATAACTATCCGACATGCCTGGATATAGCAACAGTTGCCATGTCCAGACTCCTATGCCCATATCTGGATATCCAATGGTCATATGTAGCCATCACTCCCCCTCGCAATCGCCAAACCCAAGGCACGACAAAACCTGCCCATATCTCAGGCATAGAGGCATAGAGGCATCGATTGAGAGGGTTAGCGAAGGCACATCCAGATATCCATATCCTGCCTGAACGGCGTGGTCGTGCTGGCAGTTTGCTCCAGTACAGCCGTCTAGCTCAAGGGTGCAGGCGCTCACTGCCTGTATACAGAGGGGAAAGCCCGCGACCCCGGCGCCAGAGCTGGCGGACGGACGGTCATGCAGGGGGGGCGCTCTTTGTGTCGTTACGCTATACTGCGCCGCCTTAAAACCCGCCTGCTCGCGGGTTTGACCCGAACATGACAAGCCACGCCCTGTGCGTGGCTTGTTGGTTTTTGACGCGCCGTGAGGCGCCCGATGAAGAGGCACGACGATGAGCGCACTGGTTGGCGTGATCATGGGCTCCAAGTCCGATTGGTCCACCCTTAGCCACACCGCCGAGATGCTGGACAAGCTGGGCATTCCCTATGAAGTCAAAGTGGTGTCTGCCCACCGCACTCCGGATTTGCTGTTCCAGTACGCCGACGAGGCCGAGGCGCGTGGCATTCAGGTGATCATTGCCGGTGCCGGCGGCGCCGCGCACTTGCCGGGCATGTGTGCGGCCAAGACCCACCTGCCAGTGCTCGGCGTGCCGGTGCAGTCGGCGATGCTCTCGGGCGTCGACTCGCTGCTGTCGATCGTGCAGATGCCCGCCGGCATTCCGGTCGCCACCCTGGCCATCGGCAAGGCCGGCGCAGTCAACGCCGCGCTGCTGGCGGCGAGCATTCTCGGTCACCAGCACCCGCAGTTCCACGCCGCGCTCAAGCAGTTCCGCCAGGAACAGACCGAGACCGTGCTGGATAATCCGGACCCGCGTCAGGCCTGATGGCCGCTCAGCGGCTTTGCACCAGCGAGAAGCATCGCGGGCCAGCCCGCTCCCAGGGGTTGTGCGCAGGGCCACAGGCGCTTGCCGCAGTTGATGAGGTAACAGCATGAAGATTGGTGTAATCGGTGGCGGCCAGTTGGGTCGCATGTTGGCCCTGGCGGGGACTCCGCTGGGGATGAACTTCGCCTTCCTCGACCCGGCCCCGGATGCCTGCGCCCAGGCCCTCGGCGAGCATATCCGCGCCGACTACGGCGATCAGGATCACCTGCGCCAGTTGGCCGACGAGGTCGATCTGGTGACCTTCGAGTTCGAGAGCGTGCCGGCCGAGACCGTGGCCTTCCTCTCGCAATTCGTGCCGGTCTATCCCTGCGCCGAATCGCTGCGCGTCGCCCGCGACCGCTGGTTCGAGAAGTCGATGTTCAAGGAGCTGGCGATCCCAACCCCGGCGTTCGCCGATATCCAGTCGCAAGCCGACCTCGACGCGGCAGCCGTCAGCATCGGCCTGCCGGCGGTGTTGAAGACCCGCACCCTGGGCTACGACGGCAAGGGCCAGAAGGTCCTGCGCGCCGCCGCCGACGTGGTCGATGCCTTCGCCGAGCTGGGCAGCGTGCCCTGCCTGCTCGAGGGTTTCGTGCCGTTCAGCGGCGAAGTCTCGCTGGTCGCCGTGCGTGGCCGCGATGGCGAGACGCGCTTCTACCCGCTGGTGCACAACACCCACGACAGCGGCATCCTCAGCCTGTCCGTGGCCAGCAGCGAGCACCCGTTGCAGGCCCTGGCCGAGGACTACGCCAGCCGCGTGCTGAGCAAGCTCAACTACGTCGGCGTGCTGGCCTTCGAGTTCTTCGAAGTCGACGGCGGCCTCAAGGCCAACGAGATCGCCCCGCGCGTGCACAACTCCGGGCACTGGACCATCGAAGGCGCCGAGTGCAGCCAGTTCGAGAACCACCTGCGCGCGGTCGCCGGCCTGCCGTTGGGCCCGACCACCAAGGTCGGCGAGAGCGCCATGCTCAACTTCATCGGCGTGGTGCCGGAGGTGAGCAAGGTGGTGGCGATCGACGACTGCCATCTGCACCACTATGGCAAGGCCTTCAAGGTCGGCCGCAAGGTCGGCCACGCCACCCTGCGCTGCGCCGACCGCGCCACCCTGGACGCTAAGATCGCCGCCGTCCAGGCGCTGATCGCGCAGGCCTGATCGCGCGCCTGGTGCCGTCTGCTGGCGGCACCAGGCGGCGGCCATTGAACCTCCGCCGCGCCAGCTCGTCTGATGGCCTAGCGCCAGACTTCAGCCGATTTCTGGCACTCTCTGTTTTCCAGAATCCATTCGGAGCGCATGCCATGGGCATTATCGGTACTATTTTCATCGGCCTGATCGTTGGCCTGATCGCACGCTTTCTTAAGCCGGGCGACGACAGCATGGGCTGGATCATGACCATCCTGCTGGGCATCGGCGGCGCCATCGCCGCCACCTACGGCGGTCAGGCCCTGGGCATCTACCAGGCGGGGCAGAGCGCCGGGTTTATCGGCGCGGTGGTCGGCGCCATCGTCCTGCTGATCATCTACGGCGCGATCAAGAAGCGCTGATCCGCCTGCACCTGCCTGTTAAGTCCGAGGGTCTGTCGATGCGTCAGTTGTTGATCACTCTATTGTTCGGCGGCCTGTTGCTCAGTGGTCTGGCGCGCGCCGAGCTGGCGGAAACCGACTGGCTCGAGCTGATGCCCGAGGCCGACCGTCAGGCGCTGCAGGCGATGCCGGAGATCAGCCACGACAGCCCCGAGCAGGATGGCGCCTTCTACAACCCGGACGGACTCCGGCAGCAGGACAAGAACCTGCCGGCGGTGATGTATTCGGCCAACACAGTGGCCGCGCTGGACGGCAAGCCGATTCGCCTGGGCGGCTACCCGGTGCCGCTGGAGACCGATGCCCAGGGCCGCAGCACCCTGTTCTTTCTGGTGCCTTACCCCGGCGCCTGCATCCACGTGCCGCCACCGCCGCCGAACCAGTTGGTGCTGGTGCGTTACCCGCAGGGCATCGAGCTGGAGGATATCTACGCGCCGCTGTGGGTCAGCGGCACCCTCAAGGTCGAGCCGGTCAGCAACGAGCTGGCGGATGCCGCCTATGCGCTGGATGCCAAAGGGGTGCGCCTGGTGGAAGAGGCGGACCTCTAGCCGCTAGTTTTTCACCTGCCTAATGGATGCTGTCTCGGAATTATCGTCTCGACGACCTCGGCTCCCAGAGTGCCGCGTCAATCATTCAATGTCCGGTCACTGTAGGGTGGGTTAGCGGCGCCAAGCGCTGAGCGATCAGGCGCCGTCATCGTAGCGCGCCGTGTAACCCACCAAGCGATATCCCGAGTTGCGCCGATGGTGGGTTACGGCGCAACGGATCCTGCTGGGCCCTCGCTATCGGCAGTATGCACCTAACCCACCCTTGCGGCTGATGCGCGACCTACTCGCCGTTTGCCTGCCCGCGCCCTAAACCGCTGGTCCCTGCAGCGTTCGGTCCGCGTGGCCCTTTGCCTATGCTGATACAGAGGCTCCCGTGCGCCTCGGCAGCCCGGCTGCTGCGCGCGCACCGGCCTGCCGCCTTCCCGCACCTGCCCGAACCCGGGGGTGAGCCATGACCAACGGTTTGGCGATTCTGCTGTTCGCGGTCTTCGCCCTGCTTAGCGGGGCCCTGTTGCGCTTCCTTCTGCATGGCAGCAAGGTGCCCTATTCGGTGGCGCTGCTGCTGCTCGGCCTGTCGCT
>JBFKAF010000118.1:0-8132 GCA_041621735.1 Pseudomonas sp. | reverse complement strand
CCGCGACCGAGCTTAATGCCAGCAGGCTGGCCAGCAACAGGCTATTGAGTGTGCGCATGGTAACCTTGTCCCTTTGTCGTCAATGTTCCGCTCATTCTAGCGCCGACCCCGTCGAAAAGGTTGATCCCGCTCATGTCACACGCCCCTCTTGTCCTGGTAGATGGTTCCTCGTATCTGTACCGCGCCTTTCATGCCCTGCCGCCGCTGACCACGTCCAAGGGCCTGCCCACCGGGGCGGTGAAGGGCGTGCTGAACATGCTCAAGAGTCTGCGCAAGCAGTACCCGGACAGCCCTTTCGCGGTGGTATTCGATGCCAAGGGCGGCACCTTCCGCGACGAGATGTTCGCCGAGTACAAGGCCAACCGGCCGTCGATGCCCGACGACTTGCGCGTGCAGGTCGAGCCGCTGCACGCCAGCGTGCGTGCCCAGGGTTTCCCGCTGCTGTGCGTGGAAGGCGTGGAAGCCGATGACGTGATCGGCACACTGGCCCGGCAATGCGCTGGAGAAGGCCGCGACGTGGTGATTTCCACCGGCGACAAGGACATGGCGCAGCTGGTATGCCCGCACGTTACCCTGGTCAACACCATGACCGGTAGCGTCTACGACATCGATGGCGTGAAAGCGAAATTCGGTGTCGGTCCTGAGCTGATCATCGATTACCTGGCGCTGATGGGCGACAAGGTCGATAACATTCCCGGCGTTCCGGGAGTCGGCGAAAAGACCGCGCTGGGGCTGCTGGTGGGGGTCGGCGGCGGGCTCGATGTGATCTACGCCAACCTCGACAAGGTGCCGGCGCTGCCGATCCGCGGGGCGAAAACCCTGGCGGCCAAGCTCGAAGAACACCGCGAGATGGCCTACCTGTCCTATCAGCTGGCGACCATCAAGCTGGATGTGCCGCTGAATATCGAGATCGAGTCGCTGCATCCTGGCGAGAAGGATGTGCCCGCCCTGATGGAGCTGTACGCCGAACTGGAGTTCAAAACCTGGCGTGATGAACTGCTTCGCAGCAATCCTGTTCCGGCTGCTAAGCCACAGGCCAAGCCAGCCGCCGATGATCTGTTTGCCCTGGCTCCGAGCGCCAATGCTGTTGCCGAAGAGGTTGCAGTGGCAGCGGCTGCCCCTGGTGCGGATGAAGCACTGAGCGAGTCTCCGGCTGTTGCGGCGCTGGGCGATTACCAGTGCATCCTGACCCAGGCGCAGTTCGACTCCTGGCTGGAGAAGCTGAAGAGCGCCGAACTGATCGCCTTCGACACCGAGACCACCGGCCTGGATGCCCAGCAGGCGCAGCTGGTCGGGCTGTCGTTTGCGGTCAAGGCCGGTGAAGCGGCATATATCCCGGTCGCGCATTCCTATATGGGCGTGCCGACTCAGCTGGATCGCGATGCGGTGCTCAAGGCGCTGAAGCCGATCCTCGAAGACCCGAACCAGGCCAAGGTTGGCCAGCACGCCAAGTACGACATCAATATCCTCGCCAATGCCTCGACGCCGATTCAGGTGCAGGGCGTGGCGTTCGACACCATGCTCGAATCCTATGTGCTGGACTCCACGGCGACTCGCCACGACATGGACAGTCTGGCGCTCAAGTACCTGGATCACAGCACCATCCGTTTCGAGGACATCGCCGGCAAGGGGGCCAAGCAGCTGACCTTCGACCAGATCGATCTGGCCCAGGCCGCGCCCTATGCCGCCGAAGATGCCGAGGTGACCCTGCGTCTGCACCAGCACTTGTGGGCCAAGCTCGATGCCGAGCCTAGTCTGAGCCAGGTGCTGCGCGAGATCGAGATGCCGTTGGTGCCGGTGTTGGCGCGGATCGAGCGCCAGGGCGCGCTGGTGGATGCCAACCTGCTGGGGCTGCAAAGCAACGAGTTGGGCGAAAAGCTGGTGGCGCTGGAGCGTCAGGCGTTCGACATCGCCGGCGAGGAGTTCAACCTGGCGTCGCCCAAGCAGCTCGGGGTGATTCTCTATGAAAAACTCGCTCTGCCGATCATCAGCAAGACCGCCAAGGGCCAGCCCTCCACCGCCGAGGCGGTGCTCGCCGAGCTGGCCGAGCAGGACTTCGAGCTGCCCAAGGTGCTGATGCAGTACCGCAGCCTGAGCAAGCTCAAAAGTACCTACACCGACCGCCTGCCGGAGCAGATCAATCCACGTACCGGGCGCATTCATACCTCCTACCACCAAGCGGTGGCCGCCACCGGGCGACTGTCGTCCAGCGACCCGAACCTGCAGAACATTCCGATTCGCAGCGCCGAAGGGCGGCGCATTCGCCAGGCCTTCGTCGCGCCGAAAGGCTACAAGCTGCTGGCGGCGGACTACTCGCAAATCGAGCTGCGGATCATGGCTCACCTGGCCCAGGATTCGGGTTTGCTCGACGCCTTCCGCCACGACCTCGACGTGCACCGCGCTACGGCTGCCGAGGTTTTCGGCGTGGCCTTGGATGAGGTGAGTACGGAGCAGCGGCGCAGCGCCAAGGCAATCAACTTCGGCCTGATCTACGGCATGAGTGCGTTTGGCCTGGCCAAGCAGATCGGCGTCGACCGCAAGCAGTCGCAGGCCTATATCGACCGCTACTTCGCGCGCTACCCCGGCGTACTCGCCTACATGGAGCGTACTCGCGAGCAGGCCGCGCAACAGGGTTATGTGGAAACCCTGTTCGGGCGTCGGCTGTACCTGCCGGACATCAACGCGAAGAATCAGGGCCTGCGCAAGGGGGCCGAGCGTACGGCCATCAACGCGCCGATGCAGGGCACCGCGGCGGACATCATCAAGCGCGCCATGATCGCGGTGGATGCGTGGCTAAGCGAGTCCGGGCTGGATGCCAGGGTGATCCTCCAAGTGCACGACGAACTGGTGCTGGAGGTGCGCGAGGACCTGGTCGAACAGGTGCGCGAGCAGATCAAGTCGTTGATGGGCAGCGCCGCCGAACTGGCCGTGCCGTTGCTGGTCGAAGTGGGGGTCGGTGATAACTGGGACGAGGCGCACTGAGTGGCCCCGCACGCATGGGGCGCCGACGGGAGTGTCAATCGGCGGCGCCTTACATCACTAATGCATTAACCAGTCTGGGTATATGACGAATAGAGTCTAAAAACGGGCTGAACTTTGCGTTTGCACAGGCGGTCAGAGTTTGTGAATGGCTGAGAAAGCCTTCGAAGCTCCTTTGTTGTGTTAAGTGTTGGCAGATATCTGAACCCCGCCCTAGCGGTTCAGAACCTTAAACCCCGAACTTCTCCCTCCCCATACGAAGTTCGGGGTTTTTTTTGGCTATGTCTCAGTTACGTGTTGAAACGTGCAGTCCGGCTAGGCGCTGCATGGAGGGCGATGATTCGTAGGGTGGGTTAGGCGCATGACTGCAGGCTACTTGCCGGTGCGTAGTCGGTTGCGCCGTAACCCACCAGATGAGGTAAGCCGACAACCGCTTGGTGGGTTACGCGGCGCGCAATTTCCGCAGTTGATTTCCAGCCTCTGCTCAGCGCCACTAACCCACCCTACAAAAGCGGCGTGCACCACGAAACTGGGACATAGCCAATAAATAACTACTGCACGCTGGTCGTAGACCCGCCCTGGCGCCTTGGCCTTCGGGCATAATGCACCACAATTTGCCAACCCGCTGTGGGACCGTGCGCATAGGCCACGCGTCCTTTTCAGCCCTCGCCCGGAGGGTACCTGCCCCATGCTCAAAACCCTGCGCCAGCTGGCCATCGCCGGTCTGTTACTGCCGCTCGCCTTACCCCTCAACGCCGCCGTCGACAGCAGCTTGCCCAGCAAAGTGCAGCAGGCGCTGAAAGCCAACAAAATCAATTCCAGGTCCCTGTCATTGGTTACCCTGCCGCTTAACGGCCCGGGCAACAGCACCTTTTTCAATGCCGACATTTCGGTCAACCCGGCTTCGACCATGAAGCTGGTGACCACCTATGCCGCACTGGAACTGCTCGGCCCGACGTACCAGTGGAAAACCGAGTTTTACACCGACGGCGCGCTGAAAGACGGCGTACTGCACGGCAATCTGTTTCTCAAAGGGGGCGGCGACCCCAAGTTGAACATGGAGAAACTCTGGTTGCTGCTGCGCGACCTGCGCGCCAACGGCGTGCGCCAGGTGACGGGCGACCTGGTGCTCGACCGCAGCCATTTCAACCAGCCCCAACTGCCCGCCTTCAATGATGACGGCGGCGACTCCAACAAGCCCTTCCTGGTCACCCCCGACGCCCTGTTGGTCAACCTCAAGGCCCTGCGCTTCATCGCGCGTAACGAGGCCGGCACCGTGCATATCGCCGCCGAGCCACCGATTGCCAACATCCGCATCGACAACCGGGTCAAACCACTGAAAGCCGGCAAATGTCCGGGTTGGCCGGACGTGCGCTACAACCCGGTGAAACAGTTCGACGGCACCACGGTGATCGTCACCGGCAAGCTGGCGGCGGGTTGCAGCGCGCAGACCTACCTGTCGCTGCTCGACCACCCGAGCTATGCCGCCGGCACTGTCAGGGCGATCTGGCAGGAACTGGGCGGCAGCATCCTCGGCAAGGACCGCATGGCCGAAGTCCCGAAGGACGCCCGCCTGCTCGCCCGCGCCTTCTCCCCGGACCTGGTGGAGATCATCCGCGACATCAATAAATACAGTAACAACACCATGGCCCGGCAGCTGTTCCTGAGCCTCGGCGCGCGCTTTCGCAACGAAGCCGACGGCGACGATGCCAAGGCCGCGCAGCGGGTGATCCGTGGCTGGCTGGCACGCAAAGGCATCACCGCCTCGCAACTGGTGATGGAGAACGGTTCTGGCTTGTCTCGCGCCGAACGCCTCAGCGCCCGGGAGATGGCGAAGATTCTGCAGCTCGCCTGGAACGGCCCCTATGCCGCCGAGTTCATCAGCTCCATGCCACTGGTGGCGATGGATGGCACCATGCGCAAACGCTTGCTGCGCACCGCCCTGGTCGGCGAGGCGCATATCAAAACCGGGACGCTGAACAACGTGCGCGCCATCGCCGGCTTCAGCCGCGACAGCAATGGCAATAGCTGGGCCGTGGTGGCGATCCTCAACGACCCCAAGCCCTGGGGCGCCTCGGCGATTCTCGACCAGGTGCTGATCGACCTGTATCGCCAGCCCAAAACCCGCTGACGAACCTGTAGGAGCGAGCTTGGCGGGCGATGAGCAACAGACTCAATCGCGGCCAAGGCCGCTCCCACAGAACCAGATCAGCCGCGTGAGGTCAGTCGCCAGGCCCGGTGGATTTTCGGGTTGCGGGCGAAGTCCGGGTCCAGGGTCGTCGCGCTGATCTCCTCCACCGCATAGCGCTGCGCCAGCCCTTCATCGAGCAGGAACTTGCGGAAGTTGTTGGAGAAGTACAGCACGCCGCCCGGCGCCAGACGCGCCATGGCCAGGTCGAGCAATTGCACGTGGTCGCGCTGCACATCGAACACGCCCTCCATGCGTTTGGAGTTGGAGAAGGTCGGCGGATCGATGAAGATCAACTCATATTCGCCGCGATCTTCCGCCAGCCAGGCCATCACATCGCCCTGCTCCAACCGGTTCTTGTCGGAGAAGCCGTTGAGCGACAGATTGCGCCGCGCCCAGTCCAGGTAGGTCTTCGACAGATCGACACTGGTGGTGCTGCGCGCGCCGCCCTTGGCCGCATGCACGGTCGCGGTGGCGGTGTAGCAGTACAGGTTGAGGAAGCGCTTGCCGGCGGCCTCACGCTGGATACGCAGGCGCAGCGGTCGGTGATCGAGGAACAGCCCGGTGTCGAGGTAGTCGGTGAGGTTGACCAGCAGCTTGGCGCCGCCCTCGTTCACCTCCATGAATTGCCCCTGGCTGCTCTGCCGCTGGTATTGCTTGGTGCCCGTCTGGCGCTCGCGGCGCTTGATGATCACCTTGCTCTTGTCGACATTCAGCGCCTGCGGGATCGCCGCCAGGGCGTCGAACAGCCGCGCCTGGGCCTTCTCCGGGTCGATCGAACGCGGCGCGGCATATTCCTGCACATGCACCCAGTCGTCATACAGATCGATCGCCAGGGCGTACTCCGGCATATCGGCGTCATACAAGCGATAACACTCGACGCCTTCGCGCCGCGCCCACTTACCCAACTGCTTGAGGTTTTTCTGTAGGCGATTGGCGAACATCTGCCCGCCTTCGCTCAGGCGTGCCTGCTCGACAACAGGGGCCGGGACTGGTGCCGGCTTGATCGGATTGCCGTTCTTGTTGTACTGACGCTCTTGCGGCTCCAGCGCCGCCTTGTCGATCTCAATCTGCTCGCGCTCACGCTCGCGTTGCTCCGGCGTGCGCCGCTCGCCGGTAACGAACTGCTCAGGCTGCACCTTGATCAGCAACAACTTGCACGGCAAGGCGCCGTTCCAGAAGGCGTACTGCTTGTGGCTGCGAATCCCCATGCGCTTGCCCAGGTCCGGCGCGCCGGTGAACACCGCCGCCTCCCAGCCCATACAGGCCTGGCGCAGACGCTCGCCGAGGTTCTGGTAGAGGTACAGCAGGCTGGCCTCATCGCCAAGCCGCTCGCCGTAAGGTGGGTTGCAGATCACCAGACCTTTCTGGTTCTGATCCGGGCGCGGCTCGAAGGTCGCCACCTCACCCTGGTACACCTTGATCCAGTGGCTCAGCCCGGCGCGATCGATGTTGTTGCGCGCCGGCTGAATCAGCCGCGGGTCGGCCTCATAGCCACGAATCCATAGCGGCGGCTTGGCCAGGCCTTCGGCCTCGCGCTGCTTGGCCTCGGCATGCAGTTTTTTCCACAGGGCCGGCACATGCCCCAGCCAGTTACTGAAGCCCCACTGCTCGCGGGAGAGGTTCGGCGCGATGTCGGCAGCGATCATCGCCGCCTCCACCAGAAAGGTGCCGACACCGCACATGGGGTCGGCCAGCGCGCCACCTTCGGCGGCAATGCGCGGCCAGCCGGCGCGAATCAGCACCGCCGCGGCGAGGTTTTCCTTGAGCGGCGCAGCGCCCTGCTGTAGGCGATAGCCGCGCTGATGCAGGCTGTGCCCGGAGAGATCCAGCGACAGAATCGCCTCACCGCGATCCAGGCGCAGGTGGATGCGCAGGTCCGGGTTGAGCTTGTCGATCGACGGCCGCGTGCCATCGGCCTGACGCAGCTTGTCGACGATCGCGTCCTTGACTTTCAGCGCGCCGAAATGGGTGTTGTCGATACCCGAACCATGGCCGCTGAACTCCACTGCCAGGCTCCCGGCAGGCTCCAGGTGCTCGAACCAGTCCACCTCCAGCACGCCTTCATAGAGGGTTTCGGCGTCCTGTACCGAGAAGCGCTTGAGCACCAGCAACACGCGATTGGCCAGGCGTGACCACAGACACAGTCGGTAGGCGGTCTCCATAGTGGCCATGCCGCGGATGGCAGAGGTATGTTCGCGCGCCTCCTCGAGCCCCAGATTGCTGGCTTCCTCGAGCAGCAAGCCTTCCAGGCCTTTGGGGCAAGTGAGAAAGAGTTCGTAACGATCCGACATGGGAATATCCAGTGCCTAAGGCAATAAACGGCGTGAAGAGCAATCGACACAGCCAAAATAAGTGACAAAAAGTCGCAGCGCGACCCTTCGTCGGAATAAACAATGCTCGCAATCGCGAGTTATTTGCGATGGCATAACACCAGTACACAGGGCGCAAACGCCCATGACAGCGGTGCCCACCTGAAAAAACGACGCCTTTTCCGAATCGCCTTATGGCCACACCCTCAAAAGCATTGCGCCTTTATGACAAAACGATCATTCACAGGCACTCAAGCATTCGATAGAAATCTACCTAGGCCGTCGCCGCAAGGGCGAGGGCACAGGAGGTTCGCGACGCCGGCAGCGAACACCGATGGCAGATACTTTCTGCCCGACCTCGCCACGAGGTCTAAGGACATAACAGTCAACAAGTGAGGGCAACACCCTATGAGAAGACTTAAGCGTGATCCGTTAGACAAAGCTTTTTTGCGCGGCTATCAATACGGCATCAGTGGTAAATCCCGCGAAATGTGTCCTTTCACTCTTCCGTCCGTTCGCCAAGCCTGGTTAAACGGCTGGCGCGAAGGTCGCGGTGATAACTGGGACGGCATGACCGGCACCGCCGGTATCCATCGACTCAACGAACTTCACGCTGTCGGCTGAACAAGGAACCTACTGACTTCACCATGCGG
>JBFKAF010000117.1:0-8226 GCA_041621735.1 Pseudomonas sp. | reverse complement strand
CGGCAAGCGGTCACTCAAGGCCACTATGTAGTGCGGCGGGGCGATACGCTCTATTCGATTGCGTTTCGCTTCGGTTGGGATTGGAAGGCTTTAGCGGCGCGCAACAAGATAGCGCCGCCCTACCTGATTCGAGTCGGTCAGCTGATCCGTTTCGATGGTCGGCAGCCGGCTCGTCAGGTTGTAGCGGCGCCTGCGCCCGTGGTGAGCAAGGCGCCAGTCAGTCGCCCTTCGGCCCCAATTCAAGCCCCTCCGGCGCGCATTGGGGCTACCACGCCAACGCCCATCAAGGTCACACCTGCAACCACTCCGGTGCAGTCGGTGCCGCGCTCCGCGGCCGGCTGGGCCTGGCCGTCGAAGGGCGCGGTCATCGGACGGTTCTCCTCAAACGGGAGTTTGAATAAAGGCATTGATATCGCCGGGGAATTGGGCGAGCCTGTTTTAGCTGCGTCTGATGGGTCAGTTGTGTACGCCGGGAGTGGTTTGCGGGGCTACGGCGAGTTGGTGATCATCAAACACAGCGATACCTACGTAAGTGCCTACGGACACAACCGCAGGCTGTTGGTACAGGAGGGGCAACGGGTCAAAGTCGGGCAGACAATTGCCGAAATGGGTTCCACAGGAGCCGACCGGGTGAAGCTTCACTTCGAAATTCGCCGCCAGGGAAAACCTGTCGATCCACTGCAGTACCTGCCACGCCGTTGATCTAAGCTTAGCCTGTTCCCCCAC
The DNA here is from genome assembly GCA_041621735.1 of Pseudomonas sp. Classification (GTDB taxonomy): domain Bacteria; phylum Pseudomonadota; class Gammaproteobacteria; order Pseudomonadales; family Pseudomonadaceae; genus Aquipseudomonas. The sequence continues at coordinate 7,500 of JBFKAF010000117.1, read as the reverse complement.
GTGGGATGGACGGGCTCAGGTGATGCCAAGGAGAGTGGCGCCGCCCGAGCTTGCTGTCGAACTCAGCAAGGGACAACAATAATGGCACTCAAAAAAAAAGAAGCGCCGGAGTTTGACGTCGACGATGAGGTGCTCCTGATGGAGCCGGGCATTGTCTTGGACGATGTGTCGAATGAGGAGGCTGAAAAGCAACCCACTCGCACTAAGGCTAAAAACTCCACCAGCAGTAAACAGCACAAGTACATCGACTACACTCGCGCGCTCGACGCGACTCAGCTGTACCTCAACGAAATTGGCTTTTCCCCTCTGCTCACCCCCGAAGAGGAAGTGTTCTTCGCGCGACTAGCGCAGAAGGGCGATCCGGCCGGGCGTAAGCGCATGATCGAGAGCAATCTGCGTTTGGTGGTGAAAATTGCTCGTCGCTACGTCAATCGTGGCTTGTCGTTGCTGGACCTGATCGAAGAGGGCAACCTCGGCCTGATTCGGGCAGTCGAAAAATTCGATCCCGAGCGCGGTTTCCGTTTCTCGACCTATGCGACCTGGTGGATTCGCCAGACCATCGAACGAGCAATCATGAACCAGACGCGGACCATCCGCTTACCGATTCATGTGGTCAAAGAGCTCAACGTCTACCTACGCGCCGCTCGTGAACTCACCCAGAAGCTCGATCACGAGCCTTCAGCCGAAGAGATTGCCAACCTGCTGGATAAACCAGTGAGTGACGTCAAGCGCATGCTCGGCCTGAATGAGCGGGTGTCTTCGGTGGATGTCTCGCTGGGGCAGGATTCGGACAAAACGCTGCTCGACACCCTGACCGATGACCGCCCCACCGATCCGTGCGAGTTATTGCAGGACGATGATCTCTCGCAAAGTATCGATCAATGGCTGTCTGAGCTGACCGACAAGCAGCGTGAAGTGGTAGTGCGCCGCTTCGGCCTGCGTGGCCATGAAAGCTGTACCTTGGAGGAAGTCGGCCAGGAAATCGGTCTGACCCGTGAGCGCGTGCGGCAAATCCAGGTTGAGGCACTCAAGCGACTGAGGGAGATTCTGGAAAAAAATGGTTTATCGAGTGATGCTTTGTTTCAGTGATATCACGCACTCACCACTCTAAACCCGGCTTCTGCCGGGTTTTTTGTGCGTGGGCGTGTAAGTCATCGCTTACACAGTGTGTAAGCGATTGCGCTGAAAGAGGGCTGGCAAAGCGCTATTGGTTGTTTTTATTTTGGATAACTTACTGATTTTATTGAATTTAAATTTATGGTGGGATGAGGTGCGCTGTCCTCGGCGCGTTTTGCCCGGCTTGTGAGGGATCAGGAAAGCGCTAGTATTACAACTGTGTCTACGGACAGACACAGGTTGCTAAGGATGGTGACCAGGACAGGCGCGGGATGCTACTTCATCAGGATGATGAGCTAGGAAATAGAGGGAATAGGGACAAAAGAGTGGGCGGGTAATACCGCCCCTTTTTTTGCCTGGAGGAAAGTAAAAGACCCGCTCAGGCGGGTCTTTTGTCAAACGCGGAGTAAGACTCAGCGTTCCAGATGTTCCAGCTTGTCTTTAACGCCGTCCCACTCTTCGGCATCAGCCAAGGCTTCTTTCTTTTCGGTAATGTTTGGCCAAACCTCGGCCAGGTCGGCATTCAGCTCGATATATTCCTGCATGTCCTCGGGCACTTCGTCTTCGGAGAAGATGGCCTGGGCAGGGCATTCTGGTTCACAGAGCGCGCAGTCGATGCACTCGTCCGGGTGAATCACCAGGAAGTTCGGGCCTTCGTAGAAGCAGTCCACCGGACAGACTTCCACGCAGTCGGTGTACTTGCACTTGATGCAGTTGTCGGTGACGACGAAGGTCATTTCTAATTATCTCCTCAGGCTAAGGCAGGAGGCTGTCCCTCATAGACAGCCCCTCGGCTCGGAAACTATTGCTGCGACGCTCGGCTATAGGCTGCAGCGCTTCAAAGCGCGCGCGATTCTAACAGCTTGAACGGGCGGGCGTTAGACTCGTGCTTTCCATGTATATAACAGCTCGAGTGCTCGACGTGGCGTTAGATCATCCGGGTTGATCTTCAATAATTCTTCCAGCACGGGGTGTGGCAGGCTGGCAAACAGGTCAGTCTGTTGCGGCGTGCTGCTCTGGCCCGGCTCTTGATGTGGCAAGTCGTGCGGCAGGCTGGTGGTCTCCAGTCGGGCCAGATGTTCACGGGCACGCAGGATCACCGGGTTGGGTACGCCGGCCAATTGGGCGACCGCTAAACCATAGCTCTGGCTGGCGGGGCCGGGCAGGACGTGATGCAAGAAGACGATGCGCTCGTTATGTTCGGTGGCGTTGAGGTGCACGTTGGCGACGATCGCTTGGCTTTCCGGGAGCACGGTAAGTTCGAAGTAGTGGGTGGCGAACAGCGTATAGGCCCGCAGGTGGGCCAGTTGCTCGGCGGCGGCCCAAGCCAGCGACAGGCCATCGAAGGTGCTGGTGCCACGCCCGACTTCGTCCATTAGCACCAGGCTGCGTTCGGTCGCGTTGTGCAGGATGTTCGCGGTCTCGCTCATCTCCACCATAAAGGTCGAGCGGCCACCGGCCAGGTCGTCGCTGGAGCCGATGCGGGTGAAGATGCGGTCGACCAAAGACAGTTCGCAGCTGGCCGCCGGGACGAAGCTGCCAATATGTGCGAGCAGTACGATCAAGGCGGTCTGGCGCATGTAGGTGGACTTACCGCCCATGTTCGGCCCGGTGATGATCAGCATGCGTGTCGCATCATCCAGGCTCAGGTCATTGGCGACGAACGGCGTGGATAGCACCTGCTCGACCACTGGGTGGCGGCCCTGTGCGATGCGCATGCAGGGTTCGTCGACGAAGCGTGGGCGATTCAAGTCGAGGTTCAGCGCCCGCTCGGCCAGGTTGCTCAATACATCCAGCTCGGCCAGGGCGGCGGCGCTGTCCTGCAGGGGGGCGAGGTGGCTGATCAAGCGCTCCAGTAGCTCTTCGTATAACAGCTTCTCGCGAGCCAGGGCCCGGCTCTTGGCCGACAGTGCCTTGTCTTCGAACTCCTTGAGCTCCGGGGTGATAAAGCGTTCGGCGCCTTTCAGGGTCTGCCGGCGGATATAGTCGGCGGGTGCCTGTTCGGCTTGCTTGCTCGGCAGCTCGATGAAGTAGCCATGCACGCGGTTATAGCCGACCTTGAGGTTGGCCAGGCCGGTACGGGCCTTTTCCCGGGTCTCCAGATCCATCAGGTACTGCCCGGCGTTCTCGCTGAGCGACTGCAGCTCGTCCAGTTCGGTATCGTAGCCGGTCTTCAGGACGCCGCCGTCGCGGATTACCGCCGGTGGGTTATCGATCACCGCGCGCGCCAGCAGCTCGGCCAACTCGGGGTAGGTACGCACTGTATCGGCCAGTTCACTCAGGTGCGCTGAGTCCAGCTCCGCCATGGCCGTTTGCAGCTCTGGCAGCGCCGCCAGGGCGTCACGCAGGCGCGCCAGGTCCCGTGGGCGGGCATTGCGCAGGCCGATACGGGCGAGGATGCGCTCCAGATCGCCGATTTCCTTGAGCTGTGGTTGCAGGGTTTCGAAACGATAACGCTCGAGCAGGCAGGCAATCGAGCCCTGGCGGGCTTCGAGTACCGCGCGATCGCGCAGCGGACGATTCAGCCAGCGACTGAGCAGGCGACTGCCCATGGCGGTCTGGCAACGGTCGACCACCGATTGCAGGGTGTTGTCGCGACCGCCGGCGAGATTCACGTCCAACTCCAGATTGCGCCGGCTGGCGCCATCGAGAATCACCGTGTCGTCGAGGCGCTCATGGCGCAGGCTGCGCAGATGCGGCAGGGCGGTGCGCTGGGTTTCCTTGGCGTAGCCGAGCAGGCAGCCGGCGGCGCCGATGGCCAGGGTCAGGTTCTCGCAGCCGAAGCCCTTGAGGTCCTGAGTGGCAAACTGCTGACAGAGGCTCTTGAGCGCCGAGTCGCGCTCGAAGTCCCAGGGTGCCCGGCGCTTGGCGCCGCGGCGTTTCTCCGCCGGCAGACCCTGGGGCCAGTCATCCGGAATCAGCAACTCGACCGGGTTGAGGCGCTCGAGCTCGGCCAGCAGGTTCTCCCAGCCGTTGATCTCCAGCACGCTGAAGCGGCCGCTGGTGATGTCCAGCACCGCCAGGCCGAACAGGCGCTCGTCGCCCAATACCGCGGCCAGCAGGTTGTCGCGGCGCTCATCGAGCAAGGCTTCATCGCTGACCGTGCCGGGGGTGATGATGCGCACCACCTGGCGCTCCACCGGGCCTTTACTGGTCGCCGGGTCGCCGACCTGTTCGCAGATCACTACCGATTCGCCGAGCTTGACCAGCTTGGCCAGATAGCCTTCGGCGGCGTGGTAGGGAATCCCGCACATGGGGATGGCCTGGCCGGCGGATTGGCCGCGCGCGGTCAGGGTGATGTCGAGTAACTTGGCCGCCTTCTTGGCGTCCTCGTAGAAGATCTCGTAGAAGTCGCCCATGCGGTAAAACATCAGCTGATCGGGGTGCTGACTCTTCAGCCGCCAGTACTGCTGCATCATCGGGGTGTGAGCGGATAAATCCTGAGTAGCCATATTCATCAGATAGTTAGCGCACGTCTTCAAAATTTATGGGGCAGATTTTGGGGCTGTTTGCCAGGCGTTGTGCCTGCCGTAGCCGGTGGCTACGACCTGTTGGGCGGCGGGCTGGCTATCCAATTTGAATAGCGCCAGACCCGCTTGCAGATGCCTTGGGCCCCAACTGTTTAGAAATGGGCGCAAGGGTATCACGGGCTACCAATCACAAGCAGGGGCAGGTGTCGGCGTTGGCTTGAACTGATCTTCAATCGCCGCAGGAAAGAGTTCCGCCCGCCATTCAATGTTTGCCTGTTGTCATTGCGTCGCTGTCGCGCCCTCCGGCCGTGGAAACTCCATATGAAATGCAGTCTGGCCATTGGTAGAGGTGCACCAGATTTTGCCCTGGTGCGCTTCGACGATAGAGCGGGTGATGGCCAGCCCCAGTCCTGCATTACTGGGGCTACCCTCGCGGCGGGCAGGGTCCGCCCGGTAGAACCGGTCGAACAGTCGCTCGAGGTGTTCAGGCGAGATGGTCTCGCCGGGGTTCTCCACGGTCAGCAGGGTGCTCTGCCTGGTCTGGCTGATACTCACCGTGATGGCATGGCGCTCTGGCGTATAGCGCAGGGCATTGGACAGCAGGTTGGAGATGGCGCGGCGGAGCATCAGTACATCACCCTGAACCTCGCCAGAGCCGGTCAGCTTGAGCTCGATATCATGCTCGTCCGCCAGCAGGCGGTAATACTCGTGCAGTTTGCCGATTACCTGCTCGAGGGCAATTTTCTTTTGTTCCGGAACGATCAAGCCGTTGTCCGCCTTGGCCAAGAAGAGCATGTCATCGATCATCCGCGACATGCGTTTCAAGTCATCCAGGTTCGAGTGCAGGTTGTTCTCGTAGTCTTCGATATTGCGCTTTCTCGACAACACCACCTCGGTGTGGGTCATCAGGTTGCTGACGGGCGTGCGCAGCTCGTGCGCGATGTCGGCGGAGAAGTTGGAGAGCCGCACAAAGGCCTCGTCCAGGCGTGACAGCATGGCATTGAAGGACGAAACCAGTTGCTGCAGTTCGAATGGCACCGGCGCCAGGGGAATACGTTCTTTGAGCGACTTGGCCGACATGCCGGCCGCCACTGCCGTCACCTGCCGCAAGGGGCCTAGACCACTGCGGGCCATCACCCAGCCCAACCCGGCGCTGACCAGGGCGCTGATGATCAGGCCAATCGCGAACCAACGCTCAAGCGCGTCGAGGAAGTACATGTGCGGGGTCACATCGAGTATCAGCACCAGGGTCAGAGGCGTCTCCAAGGCGGGGCCCGTGACCTGCTGGGTCAGGCCGCGAAACACCTGCTGCCGATCCTGCCACTTCCAGATGGCGTTGCTGGCGATGACGCTGAAGCGCTCAGGAACATCGACCGGCCCAGGGTCGGCGAACAGCACCCGGCCAGCGCTGTCCTTGATCACCGCTTTCAGGTCTCTGTGGGCACCGAGCAAGGCACTCAGTTGCGGTTTCAGTGCCGCAAAGTTATCGGGATTCTTCAGTTCTCCGAGAATACCCTGGACCGCGTGGGCCTTTTCCAGCAGCTCCTGCCGATCGAGGGACTCGAAATGATGCTGGCTCAGACGGTTAAAGCTGAGTCCTGCAACGACCAGTACGCCGGTCACGGCGAGCATGAACATCAGGCTCAAGCGTGTGGTCAGGGACAGGCGCCTCATATGCTCTCCGGGGCGTCCAGCATGTAGCCCATGCCGCGAGCGGTGTGGATAAGCTTGGGTTCGAAGTGGTCATCGATTTTCGCGCGCAAACGCCGGACGGCCACCTCGATGACGTTGGTGTCGCTATCGAAATTCATGTCCCAGACTTGCGAGGCAATCAGCGACTTCGGCAGCACCTCGCCGCGCCGCCGCAACAGCAATTCCAAGAGCGCGAACTCCTTGGCGGTCAGGTCAATGCGTTTGCCTGCCCGACTGGCCCTGCGTTTGAGTAGGTCGACATCGAGATCCGCCACTTTCAGGTGGGTCTGGCTGGGCGTGTTGTTGCCGCGCCGCAAGAGGGTTCTAACCCGTGCGAGCAGCTCGGAAAAAGCGAAGGGTTTGATCAGGTAGTCGTCAGCGCCGAGTTCGAGGCCCTTGACCCGGTCTTCTACCCGGTCGCGGGCGGTCAGGAACAGTACCGGGACGTCTTTACCCGCAGCACGAACCTGACGCAGCACTTCCCAGCCGCTCAGGCCGGGCATCATTACGTCCAGGATCAGCAGATCGTAGGCTTCGCTGAGCGTATGTTGCAGGGCATCTGTTCCCGTGGTGACCCGGTCGACCGTGAAGCCGGCCTCGCTAAGCCCTTGCTGCAGATAGGTGCCAGTTTTGGGTTCATCTTCTGCGATTAGAAGTTTCATATGACCGCTCATACGTAAAGGACTGCATCAGTGTGCAGGGAGATGGGCCATGCAACTAGAAGCTGACAGAAATGTAATTCTCCGAATCAGTGCGCCCGGTGGGATGGACGTACTGGACGCAACTCCGAGCCCAAAGTTAGTGCGGGTTGTCGACCGCGAAATAAGGCCTATAGAGGCTCTTGACCTTGCTGTCGTGTCAAGGCTGAGGCTGTAGCTGCGGTGCAACTGGCCGCTTAACTTGAGGAGAGCGCGTATGTTCGTTTTGGAAGTGTCAGGCATGGGGTGCGCAAGTTGTGTCAGTAAGATCAGCAGCGCGATTAAGGCGGAAGATGCCGAGGCCAGCGTATCGGTCGACCGTCCTGGCGGCAAAGTAAGCGTTGAAAGCACTGAAAGCCCGGAGCATATCAGCGCCTTGGTCGAAGCCTTGGGCTACCCCGTCAAGATCAGCCTGTAGCACGCTGAACGTGGGCTCCCGCTTTGAGCAGAGAGCGGGCAGGCCGTTGAAAAGCTACTGGGCTCGGCTATGCGGCGGTGAACTCAGTCTCACAAAAGCGCAGCCT
>JBFKAF010000116.1:0-8302 GCA_041621735.1 Pseudomonas sp. | reverse complement strand
TGCTCCCGGCCAACGCCCAGGTGATCGCCGCGCGCATGGCGGCGGATCTGACGGCAGCCGATCCGGCTAACGCTGCGCGCTACCAAGCCAACCTGGCGGCTTTCGCCGAACGCTTGCAAGCCCTCGATCAACGTTTGCAAGACCGCCTGGCCGATCTCGCAGGCAAGCCTTACTTTGTCTTTCACGAAACTTATGACTACTTCGAGGCGGCCTATGGCCTCAAGCACGCTGGGGTCTTCAGCGTAGCCAGCGAGGTGCAGCCAGGTGCCCGGCATGTGGCGGCGATGCGGGCGAGTTTGCAGGCAGCCGGGCCTACCTGCGTTTTCAGCGAGCCACCATTGCGCCCGCGCCTGGCGCAGACCCTGAGCGCCGGTTTGCCGGTGACCCTGGCCGAGTTGGATGCCATGGGCGCGGGCTTGCCGGTGGATGCGCGGGGTTATGAGGCGTTGCTGGAAAACCTGGCCAATGTCCTGGCTGGCTGCCTGGAGGCCTTATAAACGGCGCAGCGGCCTGACGAGCAGCGGTTCGGGTAGCGCCGCGTTCGTCCAGGCAGGCCATGTTCCCGGTGGCAGGGCGGTAGGGCATCGGTTCATGACATCAGCACTATCTTGCAGAGGTGCCTGGCGCCGCTTGATTCGCTCGATCTGCCTGTAGTCTCTTCGCCAATAGCGGTTAAGCGTTGTGGCGGCGCCGCGTCCCGAGTCTCAGTCATCCGCACTTCAATTGGCCCGCCCCGCAGCGATTGTCTGGCGGCTAAAAGTTGGCGCACCGGGGACATGGGTTATTAAGAAACATGGCTTATTCTTTCCATGCACTATACTGCGGGGTGCTTGGTTCTTAGTGGTTTAGTGTGGATTCGACTTGTGTTTGAGCCGAATTAATATCATCTGACGCCGCTGTTTAACGGTAATGCTTGCCCAGGGCCGATAAGCAACAGGAATAGGATAATAAGCGATGGCGATAGTAATTGTCCTGGTTCTAATCGTTGTTGCATCGGTGCTGTTCCACGTGCTGAGCCCGTGGGAGCTGACGCCGGCCGCGTCCAACTGGGGTTCGATAGACACCACGTTGTTTATTACCTTGGTTATTACCGGGATCTTTTTCATCGCCGTTACTTTATTCATGGCGCTCGCGGTGCTGCGCTACCGGCATAAACCGGGGCGGCGAGCAGACTACCAGCCGGAAAACAAGAAGCTGGAAGGCTGGTTGATTATCGTGACTACCCTGGGCATTGTCGGGATGCTGGCCCCAGGTTTGGTGGTTTACGACGATTTCGTTGACGTTCCGCAGGAGGCTGCTGAGCTTGAAGTCGTGGCGCAGCAATGGCAATGGGCTTTCCGCTTTCCCGGGCAGGACGGCAAACTTGGTAAGTCGGATGTTAGGTTTATTGATTCGGTCAACCCGCTGGGACTAGATCGTAATGATCCAGCGGGGCTGGACGATATATTGATAAAGAATAACGAAGTGCGCCTGCCCCTGGGGCGCCCGATTAAAGTATTGCTGCGTTCCAAGGATGTATTGCACAACTTCTATATCCCGCAAATCCGCAGCAAGATGGATATGGTCCCCGGTATGGTGACTCACTTCTGGTTTACGCCCACTCAAGTGGGTAAGTATGAAGTGTTGTGTGCCGAATATTGTGGGGTCGGCCATTACAATATGCGTGGCCATATGATTGTTGAGGAACCAGCAGCTTTTCAGCAATGGTTGAGCGGCCAACCCACCTTTGCCGAAACCTTGGCCACAGCGGTCAAACCCGGTCGCGACGCGCTCCTGGAAAAAGGTCGATTGCTGGCCGAAAACTCAGGCTGCACGGCCTGCCACAGCCAGGACGGCAGCGCCAGCCTGGGGCCGGGTTGGCAAGGCTTGTATGGACGCACGGAGCAACTGGCCGATGGCAGCAGTGTGCGGGTCGATGAGGCCTACCTGAAGGAATCCATCCTCGAACCCAAAGCCCGGCTGGTTCAGGGCTACCCGCCGGTCATGGTGCCCTATACTTTCAACCAGGATGAGCTGGACGCCCTGGTGACCCTGATCAAGTCGCTGAGCAGCCAGGCTTCGGGTGATGAGCCCGGCGCCACTGGCCAGGGCGGCGATCTGGTCGAACGAGGGCGGTTTCTGGCGGAGTCGCAGGGCTGCCTGGCCTGTCACAGTGTCGATGGCAGCCCGAGCGTCGGCCCCGGTTGGCTGGGCTTGTATGGCAAGACGGAAGTCCTCGCGGACGGTTCGCAGGTGGTCGTCGACGAGGTCTACCTCAAGGTCGCGGTGCTCGAGCCGAATGCCCAGGTGGTCAAGGGCTATGCCGCCATGATGCCGCCCTCCGTCTTGAGTGACGAGGAGCTGGAGGCGCTGATCGCTTTCATCAAATCCAAAGCGAGCGCCAATCCCGATGCAACCTCGCCGGAGTCTGGCGGGGTGCAGTAAGTCGCGTTAACAGGCCATTGAAAAATGTAGCGGGCGATGGCTAGGCAAGGCGAAATTAGCGAGAAAGCGCAGTGTACGAGCTGTACATGAGCACTTTGAGTGCCGATTTCAGCGCTGCATAGCCGAGCGCAGTAGTTTTTCAACGGCCTGTTAAGTACCCCGGCATGTTGCCTGGAGGACGACCCGATGGCCTATGCGGAACAAGCTGAAGCAGCAATGCTTCATGAGCCGAAAAGCTTCCTGACCAAGTACATTTGGAGTCAGGACCACAAGGTGATTGCCATTCAGTATTCGCTGACGGCCATCTTCGTCGGCCTGATCGCGTTGGTGTTGTCCGGTCTGATGCGCATGCAGCTGGGCTTTCCGGGAAGCTTGGCGTTCATGGATGCCAGCACCTATTACCAGGCCATGACCATGCACGGCATGATCATGGTCATCTATCTACTGACGGCCTTGTTTCTCGGCGGCTTCGGCAATTACCTGATCCCCTTGATGGTGGGCGCCCGCGACATGGTGTTCCCCTACGTCAACATGCTCAGCTACTGGTTCTACCTGCTCTCGGTGATTGTACTGCTGGCCAGCTTCTTCGTTCCCGGCGGCCCTACCGGGGCAGGCTGGACGCTGTATCCGCCGCAAGCCATTACCCCGGGATCGCCGGGCACCGAATGGGGCATCGTGCTGATGCTGGTGTCGCTGGCGATCTTCATCGTCGCGGCCACCATGGGTGGCCTGAACTACGTGACCACGGTGCTGCAGGCGCGCACCCATGGCATGACCCTGTTGCGCATGCCGCTCTCGGTGTGGGGCATCTTCATGGCCTCGATCCTGGCCTTGCTGGCCTTCCCGGCCTTGTTCGTCAGTGCGGTGATGATGCTGTTCGACAAGCTGTTGGGCACCAGCTTCTTCATGCCGGCCATCATCTCCCTCGGCCAGCAGCTCGATCATCAGGGCGGTAGTCCGATACTGTTCCAGCACCTGTTCTGGTTCTTCGGCCACCCGGAAGTCTATATCGTCGCGCTCCCGGCCTTCGGCCTGGTTTCCGATCTGATCAGCACCCATGCGCGCAAGAATATCTTCGGTTACCGCATGATGGTCTGGGCCATAGTCGCGATCGGCGTGCTCAGCTTCGTGGTCTGGGCGCACCACATGTATGTCAGCGGGATGAATCCCTACTTTGGCTTCTTTTTCGCCACCACCACCCTGGTCATCGCGGTGCCGACCGCCTTGAAAGTCTATAACTGGGTGCTGACCCTGTGGCGCGGCGATATCCACCTGACGGTGCCGATGCTGTTCGCCCTGGCCTTCATCGTCACGTTTTTGGTCGGTGGCCTGACCGGGCTGTTTCTCGGCAACGTGATCGTGGATATTCCGTTATCGGACACCTATTTCGTCGTGGCGCATTTTCACATGGTCATGGGGGTCGCGCCGATCCTGGTGGTGTTCGGCGCCATCTATCATTGGTACCCGAAAATAACCGGGCGCATGATGAATGATCGCCTCGGCAAACTGCATTTCTGGATCACCTTCCTCGGCACCTACGCCATCTACTTTCCCATGCATTACCTGGGCTTTTTGGGTATGCCACGGCGCTACTACGCCTATGAAAACTACGACTTCATTCCGCAGTCGGCGCAGGACCTGAACGCCTTTATTACCGTGGCGGCGCTGATCGTCGGCGTGTCTCAGCTGTTGTTCCTGTTCAATTTGTTCTGGAGTGCGGTTAAAGGTAAGCCCGCAGGCAACAACCCATGGGGTGGCGTCAGCCTGGAGTGGCAGACGCCGAATACTCCGCCCGTGCACGGCAACTGGGGGGCGAAGCTGCCGGTCGTGCATCGCTGGGCCTATGACTACAGCGTGCCGGGTATAGAGCAGGACTTCGTGCCGCAGACGGTCTCCGATGAGGAACTGGAGCGGCTGCGGCAACACGCGAGCGCAAGCCAGGCGGGCAGCCCGTCATGAACAGATGGCTATTGAAGGGCGCCGACAGTTTCGAACCCGGCAATGGCTGGAGTCAGGAGCCCAGTGCGCTGCCGCCTGCCGAGCTGGCCGCCAGGGCACGCACCGCACGCGTGGGCCTGCGGGTGTTTTTGCTGGTCGTCAGTTCGTTGTTCTTCCTGTTTCTGGTGGCCTTTATCACCCGCGCGCAAGTCGCCGACTGGCAGCCCCTGACAGCGCCTTTGGCGCCTTTGGCCAGCCCCTGGCAGCTGTGGCTGAATACCCTTTGGCTGGTGCTGGGCAGCATTGCCCTGCAGTGGGCGCGGATGGCCGCCCGACGCGGTCTGCTCGGCGCAACGCAGGTCGGTTTTATCCTGGGGGGCGTGTTTGCCCTGGCCTTCGTATTGGGCCAGCTGTGGGTCTGGCAGCAGTTTGTTGCCTGGGGCTATGGCGTATCGAGCAACCCGGCCAGCAGTTTCTTCTTCCTGCTGACTGGTCTGCATGGCCTGCACCTGCTGGGCGGCCTGGTTGCCTGGAGCAGAACCGCCGTCAAGCTCCTGCGCCGGGTGCCGTTGGCGCAACTCAGTGCAAGCGTGGAGCTCTGCGCCATCTATTGGCATTACTTGTTGGGGCTCTGGTGTCTGCTGTTCGCGCTGCTGACCAGTACGCCGGAAACCTATGCAGCCATCGCCGCACTATGCGGCCTGAGGTGAATCATGGCAGCGCATCCCGAAGCCCCCGAGCAGAGCAGTAGCGCTTACCCAGGCAGCTCGCCGCAGATGCCGTCAGCCGGATGGCCGGGCATCGCCCGCGACTGGTCCTCGGACAAGGACGCCTTCAAGCAGGTGTCTTGGGGCAAGGCGATGATGTGGATATTCCTGCTCAGCGACACCTTCATCTTTACCTGTTTTCTCACCGGCTACATGTCGGTGCGCATGACCACCACCGTGGCCTGGCCCAATCCCAGCGAAGTGTTTGCCTTGACCATCGCGGGCCATGATATTCCGCTGATCCTGATCGCCATCATGACCTTTGTGTTGATCAGCAGCAGCGGCACCATGGCCATGGCGGTCAACTTCGCCTATCGCCGTGATCGGCGCAAGACCGCGGCGTTGATGTTGGCGACCGCGATCTTTGGCCTGGCTTTTGTCGGCATGCAGGCCTTCGAGTGGAGCAAGCTGATCGCCGAGGGTGTGCGGCCCTGGGGCAATCCCATGGGCGCCGCGCAATTTGGCGCGAGCTTCTTCATGATCACCGGGTTTCACGGGCTACACGTGTCGATCGGCGTGCTCTACCTGAGTATCGTCGCGTTCAAGGTGTTTCGCGGTGATTATGAACGCTCCGGCAACTACCAGAACGTCGAGATAGCCGGGTTGTACTGGCACTTCGTCGACTTGGTGTGGGTGTTTATTTTTGCCTTCTTCTACCTGTGGTAGCGTTGCAGAGGAGCACTGGCGATGGCACATGCTCAGGGTCAGCAACATCCGATCAGCCTGTACCTGAAGATATGGGGGCTGCTATTCGTCCTCAGCACCTTGTCGTACCTGGTCGACTATTTCCACTTCGTCGGTTACCTGCGGTGGTCGCTGATCCTGCTGTTCATGATCTTGAAGGCGGGGCTGATCGTCGCCATCTTCATGCACATGGCCTGGGAGCGGCTGGCCCTGGTCTACGCCATATTGGTGCCGCCCCTGTGTCTGCTGGTGCTGATCGGGTTGATGGCGACCGAGGCGGATTACATCTTCCTCAGCCGCTTGGTATTTTTCGGACAAGGCTAAGCGCGGACAACCTTGGTTAATTGTCCACGGCCCAGCTGAGCGTTCCTCTATAGCCTTATATGGTGCGTTTGAACTGATGCCATCTGTGCAGCCACGCCACAATCCAGTGCGGGGCAGCGGCGCCGGTACCGGCATCCTGAAGGGTTGGATGGCGGCCGATGACCCGATCCAGGACTGACTCCTGATCCGGCTCTACATCGACGAAGAACACATGCTTGCCTTCTTTTAGCTTCTGTCCGAAGTTGCGGAAGTGGGCATTCGGCACCTGGATGCCAAAGAAGCCGCCCTCCCAGATGCTAAAGCCCAGCACCACAATGGCCAGGAAGATAAAAGGCGTCCAGCCGGCGGCGGATTCGGTCCAGCCCAGCAAATAAGCAACGCCGAGTACCAATGCCGCAAGCACTACGCCAACCAGGGCACCGATCTCGCCCGAGTGGACGACATCTTGTTTCATGAACGAGGGCACGTCGTGGAGATGGTGATGCTGTTCGACATCCGCATCGTTTTCGCTGAGCACATGGATTTGTTCGGTACTGATGCCGTTGGCTTCCAGTTCAGTTTCAACGGTTTCAAGATCGTCCAGATCGTCACTAATGTAATAGTGTCGATTCATGACACACCTCCCGCCTCGTAAAGCTGCAGACCCCCTCCGCCCTACAGCTGCTACCTGAGATTCGCAGTGGTTAACTGCGCCCGTGAAGAACGTTGCAGGCTATCGCCTACAATCGAAAATCAGTATAGCACTCCAGGAATTTTGCCTATCACTCAAGAGGAAGGCAGTCAATGCCTGGAAAGTGAGCGTCGGCTCCCTTGCCTACATTTTTCAACGGCCTGTTAGAGTGCAAGCGGCAAGGCCAGGCTGACCTGCTGGCGCTGTGCCAGGCGCAGTTGAAATTCGCCGGGATCGTGAATCAGTACATCCTGTCCGGCGAAGGACTCGGCGGCGATCAGTCGCGACAGCCAGAAACGCACGCAGGCCAGGCGCAGCATGGTCGGCCACAGCTCGGCCTCGGCGGCGGTAAAGGGCCGCAGGGCCGCATAGGCGCCGAGCATGGCGCGGGCGCGCGGGTAGTCGAGCTGGCCGTCTGCATGCGAGCACCAGTCGTTCAGGGCGATCGCCAGGTCGTAGAGCATCGGCCCCGAGCAGGCGTTGTAGAAGTCGATGACGCCGGCCAGATGATTGCCATCGAACAGCACGTTGTCGCGAAACAAATCGGCATGCAGGTTGGCGCGTGGCAAGGCCAGGATACGCGGCTTCAGCCCGTGGATTTCCGCCAGTGCATCGCGCAGCAGTGGCAGTTGCGCTTCCGGCAGTTTCAGGGCCAGGCTCGGACCCTCCTCCAGCATCCAGTCCAGGCCACGATCGCTCTTGCGCTCCAGCACATGCTCGCGCGTGGCCAGGTGAATCCGCGCCAGCAACGCGCCGACTTCCTGGCAGTGATGCGGGTTGGCTTGGCTGACGTGCTTGCCGTCCAGGCGCGGCTGGAGCAACGCCGGTTTCTCCGCCAGGCTGCGCAGCGCCTCGCCATCTTGGGTGCGCAGCGCATAGGGCACCGGCAGACCGGCCTCATGGAGCACATCGAGCAGTTCGATAAAGAACGGCAGATCGGCGCTCGGGCCGCGCTCAATCAGGGTCAGGACGAACTCGCCCTGCTCCAGGCTGACGAAGAAATTGCTGTTCTCGCTACCGGCTGCGATGCCCTGGAAGTCGCGCAGGCGACCCAACTGGTAAGGGGCGAGAAACACTTCGAGCTCGTGATGCTCCAGGGGGGTGAAAACCGACATGTCTGAACCGCCTTACCAGCTAAAAATTTCCCAGGCCGGAATCAACATATCCGGGCTGTCCGAACGAATGAAGTTGCCGTCGCTACCGTCTGCGCGCACCAGAAAATAGGGCTTGCCGTTCTTCGGCGTGACCTTGATCGCATACAGGAAGCCATTCATCCGGTATTCCTGAACGGTGCGGTCGCCTTCCTGGCGAATGGTTACGTCCGGCTCGCCGGACACCGGGTCCTCGGCCAGCGCCGCGACCGAGCTTAATGCCAGCAGGCTGGCCAGCAACAGGCTATTGAGTGTGCGCATGGTAACCTTGTCCCTTTGTCGTCAATGTTCCGCTCATTCTAGCGCCGACCCCGTCGAAAAGGTTGATCCCGCTCATGTCACAC
>JBFKAF010000115.1:0-8332 GCA_041621735.1 Pseudomonas sp. | reverse complement strand
TCTGCTTCGTCTGAGTTCAGCGCGCTAATCCGGGCGCTCGATCCACTGATTGGCGCCCGTTTTTCATCCTAGCAGTGCGTCACTGCATCGCGCGCAAGCCACTTTGCGGCATACTCCCAGGCATGTCTCGACTCGGATGTCTGCCATGCGCCGCCTCGTCTATCTGGCTCCATTGAGCCTCGTCCTGCTAGTTGCCGCCTGCGGCGACGGCGAACCGCTGTTGCCTGCCAATGCCACCCTGCCGGACGGCGGTCGCTACCGCGGCGAGGTGGTCGACGGCTTGCTGCAAGGCAACGGGCGCCTGGATTACCGTAACGGCAGCTGGTTTGTCGGCACCTTCAAGGATGGCCAGTTGCAGGGGGCCGGCGAGTGGCATGGTGCGAACGACGAACATTACCTAGGCGAGTTCCAGCAAGGCGCCTTTCATGGCCAGGGCCACCTGCGCAATGGCGATGGCGGGACCTATGAAGGCGAATTCGAGCTCGGTCGATTCAGCGGTGAAGGCCGCTTCAGTCAGGACGGCCTGGTCTATCGCGGCACATTCAAGAACAACCTGTTCGAGGGCCTGGGCACGCTCGAGTGGGCCGATGGCAGCAGCTTCAAGGGCCAGTTCAGCAAGGGCCAGCCCCAGGGACAGGGCGTGCGCAGCGACGAGTACGGCAATCAGTTCAGCGGCCAGTTCGACCAAGGTCAATTGAACGGCCCCGGCAGTTTCAAGAGCCCCGACGGCGACCTCTACAGTGGCGGCTTCCGTGACAACCAGTTTCACGGCCAGGGCCGCTATCAAAGCGCCGATGGCGATGTATGGAGCGGCGCGTTCGTCGATGGCGCGTTCAGCGGAGACGGCGCCTACGAGGGCGCTGACGGCAGCCACTACCTGGGGCAATTCAGCGACTGGCGCTACCAGGGTCAAGGCCGCCTGACCCTGGCCGACGGCAGCGTCTATCAAGGCCAGTTCACCGCCGGCGACTACAGCGGCAAAGGCACCCTGAGCCTGACCGACGGCAGCCAGCAGAGCGGCACCTGGCAACGCGGCCAACGGGTACGCGACGAGCAGGGTCATGCCTTGCCCGACCCGCTGGAACTCGGTTTGCTGACCCAGGGCCGACTGCTCGATACAGCCCTCGCCGCCCTGCCCGCCTCGACCCCCGCGATCGAGCTATACAGCCTGAGCCTGGCTGGCGACGGCAAGCAGAGCGTGTTCATGCGCGAAGCCGAGTACGTCACCGACTTGCTCGGTAAGCGTTTCGCCGCACACGGCCAAATCACCCTGATCAATCATCGCGACCACCTCGCCGACCGCCCGCTGGCCACCCGCGAAAGCCTGGGGCGCGCGTTCCAGGCATTGGCCGAACGCAGCGGCCCGGAGGACCTGATCTTCATCTACCTGACCAGCCATGGCTCACGCCGCCATGCGCTGAGCCTCGATCAGCCGCGCCTGCAGCTGGCCGATCTGCCGGCCAACGAATTGGCCGCCCTGCTGCGTCCCCTGCGCGCGCGCGACAAGGTGCTGGTGATCTCGGCCTGCTACGCCGGCGGCTTCATTCCCGAGCTGAAAGATGACAAGACCCTGGTGATCGCCGCCGCGCGCGCCGACCGGGTGTCCTTCGGCTGCTCGGAAGAAAACGACTTCACCTATTTCGGCCGGGCCCTGTTCGCCGAAGCCCTGCAGCAGACGGACGATTTGCAACGCGCCTTCGAACTGGCCAAGGCAGCGGTGGCCCAACGCGAGCAGGCCGAAGGCTTCGAGGCCTCGGAGCCCCAGATGTGGGCACCCCAGCCGGTCCTCGCGCACTGGCGCCAACTGCGCGAGCAACAGGCCAACGCCGCATTGAGCACCGCCCCCACCGACAAAACCACGGCCAACCACTAAGCTGATCGATATCAGCGGAGAACCCACCACTATGTATTTGACGCCCCAGCACATCCTTCTTGCAGGCGCGACCGGTCTGACCGGCGAGCACCTGCTGGATCGCTTGCTCAATGAACCCACGGTCGCGCGCGTGCTGGCGCCGAGCCGCCGGGCGCTGGCGGAACACGCGCACCTGGACAACCCGGTCGGCGAACTTCTCGAGCTGCTACCTAAGCTGAGTGGCCCGGTCGATACCGCGTTCTGCTGCCTCGGCAGCACGATCAAGCAGGCCGGCTCGCAGGACGCCTTCCGCGCCGTCGATCATGACCTGGTGCTGGCCTTCGCCCAACGCGCCCGCGAGCTCGGCGCCCGTCACCTGCTGGTGATCAGCGCACTGGGCGCCGACGCCAAATCCGCGGTGTTCTACAACCGCATCAAAGGCGAGATGGAAGAGGCGCTCAAGGCCCAGGGCTGGCCGCAACTGACCCTGGTGCGGCCCTCCCTGCTGCTCGGCCCACGCGCCGAGCTGCGCATCGGCGAGCGCCTGGCTGCCCCGGTGATGCGCTGGCTACCGGGCAAGTATCGCGGCATCGACGCGACCGTCCTGGCCCGCGCCCTCTGGCGCCTGGCCCTGGAAGAACAGGACGGTGTGCGCATCGTCGAATCCGATCGACTACGCCGCCTCGGCCGCTAACCCCTCCTTCGTTGAGTAAGCCCTATGAGCACATCCCATAACAGTCTGATCGACGCCCTGGAAGGCGCCGACATGCTGGAGATCGACGGCCTGCACGCCTGGCAGTTCAGCCTGGATAACGATCTGCTGGCCCAGGTCAGTGCCGGTTCCGCCGGCGCCGACAGCAACGATCAGCCCCTGCTCAGCATCGAATGCATCGATGGCCGCGAGCAGCGCAAGTGGCAATTCTCCCTCGCCGCGGTGATGGCGGCGCGCTTCGACTCGCAGAGCGACAGTTGGCTCCTGGCCGACGGCGAACAACAGCACCGCATCCACTGCTTCGACGCTATCCGCGGCAGCAACGATGATGAGGCTGACGCCAATAACGATGCCTGAACCTGGACCGGACGCCCGTCATGCGCCTGTATGAGCGCTATATCCTGCCGCACCTGATCGACTTCGCCTGCGGCATGGGCGAGGTGATGAAGGCGCGCGCGACAGTGGTTCCGCAGGCCCAGGGCAGAGTGCTGGAGATTGGCATCGGCAGCGGGCTGAACCTGGAGTTTTACCACCCCGCGCGCGTCAGCCTGATAGTCGGCGTCGACCCGTGCGCCGAGATGCAACGACTGGCGCACGAGCGCGCCGCACGGATCGCCATCCCCGTCGAGATGATCGCCCTGGAGCTGAAGCAAATTCAGGCCGCCGACGCCAGTTTCGACAGCATCGTCTGCACCTTCACCCTGTGCAGCATCCCCGACGCTGTGGCCGCGCTCCAGGACATGCGCCGAGTGCTGAAACCCGGCGGACGCCTGCTGTTCTGCGAGCACGGCCTGGCCCCGGATGCCTCGGTCGTGCGCTGGCAGCACCGGCTGACGCCGTACTGGAAACCGCTGGCCGGCGGTTGCCACCTGAACCGCGACATTCCGGCCCTGATCGAGAGCGGCGGCTTTACCCTGGGCGCGCTCAGTAGCGGCTACCTGAGAGGACCAAAACCGATGACCTATGTGTATTCCGGCTGGGCCAGTTAGCCGTGCGCCGCGACCCATAACGTCCTGGGCGCAGCCACCAGAGCACTATTGCGGCTATCGTTGCTACATCCAGCTACCCGACTGAAGCCAGCCTATGCAGCCACCCTCACCGCAGCTTCTTGCTCGCCACTGCCTCCGTTTGATCGGCGCGCTGTTGCTGTGCGTCTGCCTCTCGGCACCTGCCTGGGCGCAACCGCGCGAAGTCCGTGTGGGGGTCTACGCCAACGAACCAAAGATTTTTCTGAGCCCGGACGGCCGGATCTCCGGCATTTTCGGCGACCTGCTCGGCGAAGTCGCCCGCATCGAAAACTGGCGCCTGCAGCCGGTTCCTTGCGACTGGCAACGCTGCCTCGAGTTGGTCCAGAGTGGCGAGATCGACCTGATGCCTGACGTAGCCTTCAGCGAGGCGCGCGCGCAGATCTTCGACTTCCACAGCAAGCCCGCGTTATACAGCTGGTCGCTGCTGTACAGTCGCCAGAGGCTCTTACTCACCTCCCCGCTAGACTTGCAGAACCGCCGCATAACGGTGCTGGCCGGCTCCATCCAGCAAGATTTTCTCACCGCCATATTCGCAGGCGCCAAGGTGTCAGGAAACCTGATACCGGTGGCGAGCCTCAAGCAGGGCTTCGAGATGGCCAGCGAGGGGCAGGCGGACGCTGCAGTGGCCAACCAGCAATTCGGCGACATGCACGCCCCCCTATACGGTCTCAGCGGAGCACCGCTGATGATCCCACCCGTCAGAATGTTCTACGCCACTCGTAAAGGCAGTAACGACAACCTGCTGGCCGCCATTGATCGGCACTTGCGGGCCTGGGAAGACAACACTGACTCGCTCTACTTCCAGACGCTCAAGCGCTGGAGCGCTCCATCCGAGGCCCTGAGCATTCCGACTCAGGTCTGGTGGGGCCTGACGAGCCTGCTCATCCTGTTGCTGATGGCGGTTGCCGGCACCCTACTGCTGCGCCGCCAGGTGGCCGAAAAAACGCGCCACCTCAAGGCCAGCGAGCAGCGCCTGAACACCATTCTCGACAGCGTCGAGGCCTACATCTATATCAAGGACCCCGAGCTGCGCTACCAGTACGCCAACCGCAAGGTCTGCGAACTGTTCGGCCAGCCACTGGAGCGGGTGGTGGGGCAGACCGACGCATGCTTCTTCGATACGGCCACCGCGGCCAACCTGCACGACAACGACCGGCGCGTGCTGCAACTCGGCGAACGCCTGGAGAAAGAAGAGACCAACCGTAGTCTGGACGGCCGCAGCGAACACACCTTTCTCTCGGTCAAGCTGCCGCTGCGTGACCCGCAAGGCGGCATCTACGCCTTATGCGGCATCTCCACCGACATCACCGAAAACAAGCGGAACCTAGAACAGATCAATCGCCTGGCGTTCTACGACCCCCTCACTGGCCTGCCCAACCGCCGCCTGCTGTTTGACCGCCTGCAACACGCCCTGGCCCAGAGCTCGCGCAACCAGCAGGAAGGCGCGCTGTTATTCATCGACCTGGATAACTTCAAGGACCTCAACGACACCCTCGGCCACGACATGGGCGACCAGTTGCTGATCCAGGTGGCCCGACGCCTGAGCAGTCATCTGCGCGCAGAGGACACCCTCGCCCGTCTCGGCGGCGACGAGTTCGTGCTGATGCTGGAAGGGTTGCACCTGGAGCATGAGGGTTGCATACAGCAGATCGAAACGGTGGCCAACAAGATCCTCCAGGCCCTCGCCGCGCCCTATCCACTGCCGGGGCACAGCTACACCAGCACCGCCAGCATCGGTGTCGCGCTATTTTCAGAAACCCATAACACGGTCGATGAAGTGCTCAAGCGCGCCGACCTGGCCATGTACCAGGCCAAGTCGGCCGGGCGCAACACCTTGAAATTCTTCGACCCGCTGATGCAGGCCGAGGTCAGTGCACGCGCCAGCCTGGAAAACGACCTGCGGCAGAGCATCAGTGCGCACCACTTCATCCTGCATTACCAGCCGCAGGTGAACCACGTGGGCCAACTGCTTGGCGTCGAGGCCCTGATCCGCTGGCAGCACCCAAGCCGCGGCCTGGTGGCGCCAGCCGAGTTCATCCCCCTGGCAGAAAGCACGGGACTGATCCTGCCGCTGGGCCGCTGGGTCCTGCACAGCGCCTGCCAGCAACTGGCCGCCTGGGCCGAACACCCCAAGCTGGCCGGACTGACCCTGGCGATCAACGTCAGCGCCCGGCAGTTCCACCACCGCGACTTCGTCGATGACGTGCTCGCCGCCCTGGAAGAAGCCGGAGCCAACCCGACCCGACTGGAGCTGGAACTGACCGAAAGCCAGTTGGTTGAGGATGTCGAGGCGATGATCGTCAAGATGAGCCAGCTCAGGAGCCGCGGGGTGCGCTTTTCGCTGGATGACTTCGGCACCGGCTACTCGTCTCTCAGCTACCTCAAGCGCCTGCCGCTGGATCACCTGAAGATCGACCGATCCTTCGTCCGCGACCTGCTCAACGACCCTAACGATGCGGCCATCGTGCGTGCCATCGTGGCCCTGGGCGGCAGCCTGGATCTGGCGGTGATCGCCGAAGGGGTGGAAAGCCCGGAACAGCACGCAGCCCTGCTGCAGTTGGGTTGCCACAAGTTCCAGGGCTATCTGTTCGGTGCGCCGGGCCCCGTGGCAGCCCTGGAACAGTGGCCACCTGCTGCGATCTTGGCGGGTAAATTGCTGCCAAGCACGCACAGCGCCGAATGATTTCTCTCCTTGATCGTGTCACGGGTCTTAGTCAAGGGTTGAACACCGAACAGGCGGATCTATGCCAAGCTCTGAAAACCAGCCCGAACACCTAGCGGCGGTACGCCATGAGCCAGCTCAGAGTCTTCTACAACAGCGCCTGTCCGGTGTGTAACGCCGGCATCGAAAGCCAGCGCCGGCGCATGCAGGTGGATGGCAGTTGCCCGGTCGAGTGGATCGACGTGCAGCAGAACCCTGCGGCGGTCGAGGAACTGGGAGCGGACCTGGAGCAGGTGCGCGAGCGCCTGTATCTCAAG
Source organism: Pseudomonas sp. (assembly GCA_041621735.1). GTDB lineage: Bacteria > Pseudomonadota > Gammaproteobacteria > Pseudomonadales > Pseudomonadaceae > Aquipseudomonas. The sequence goes on along the minus strand of JBFKAF010000115.1, from coordinate 1,761 downwards.
GACGAGCAGGGCCAGATCAATGTCGGCGTCGACGCCTTCAGCACCTTGTTTCAGCGCACCCGGGGCCAGCACTGGCTGGGCCGCCTGCTGCGCCTGCCCGGCCTGCATGGGTTGGCCCGCTTGAGCTACAACCTGTTCGCCCGCGCACTGTACCGCTGGAACCGCCGTAACAAGCACTGGTGACGCCGCCAGCCGGGCCCTTACAAACCGCCGCTGACGCCGAGCTGCAGGCCCAGTTCGGCGGCAATGGAAAACGGCAGCAACAAGGTGTCCAGCAATGCACTGGCGGGCAGGTCGAGCGCCGCATACTTGGGCGCTTCGGCACCGAAACGATCCAGCGGGCAGCAGCCGCCATTCAACGCATACCAGTCCAGCCGCGTACCGGAATAGATCAGCGGCGCACCGGGCTTGTCTGCATCCAGGGTGCGCACGCTGGCGCAGCCGCCAAGCAGCCCCAGCGCCAGCAGCAGTGCCAATCCCTTACCGGTCTGACGCCGCAGCCGACCCCGATCAATCATCGACGCTCACCTGATGGTGCTCGCCCCAGCGCGGCAGCATGTCCTGCGGCACGCCCAGGCAGTTGAGGATGCGCGCGACGACGAAGTCGATCAGGTCGTCGATGGTCTGCGGCTGGTGGTAGAAGCCTGGGGACGCCGGCAGGATGGTGGCGCCGAGGTTGGACAGCCTGAGCATGTTCTCCAGGTGGATGCTGGAAAACGGCGCCTCGCGCGGCACCAGAATCAACTGGCGGCGCTCTTTCAAGGCGACGTCCGCGGCGCGTTCGATCAGGTTGTTGCAGGCGCCGGTGGCGATCGCCGACAGGGTGCCGGTCGAACAGGGCACTACCACCATGGCGCCCGGCGCCCCGGAGCCGGAGGCCACCGGGGCCATCCAGTCCTCCTTGCCGTACACCCGAATCTGCCCCGGCGCCGCGCCGGTGTACTCGCTGAGAAACGCCTGCATGGCCTGAGGCTTGGCCGGCAGGGTCACATCGGTCTCGGTGGCCAGCACCAACTGGGCCGCCTTGGAGATCAGAAAGTGCACCTCGCGTTCTTCCTGCACCAGGCAGTCGAGCAGGCGCAGGCCATATTGCGCGCCCGAAGCGCCGGTCATGGCCAAGGTCACGCGATCCGGTCCACTCATAAATTCACCCTTAATGCTGTTGCGCTTGGTTATGCCGCGTTGAAAACCTGTTCAAAATGCTCATTTACTCGAAGTAAACTCCGCTTCTTCGCAGGTTTCTGCCTTGCCTAACCTGCGCTCACGACGCATTGCGTGCGAATTTTCGCTTTTCATTCAGCCAGGGCCTTGGCCAGTTTGCCGTGCAGGCCGCCGAAACCGCCGTTGCTCATGATCACCACCTGGGTGCCTGGCGTCGCCTGGGCCTTGACCCCTTCGATGATCGCCTCCAGCGAATCGCAGACCTGGGTCGGCACGCTCGACGAGGCCACCGTGGCGGCCAGATCCCAGCCGAGGTTGGCCGGCGCGTACCAGTACACCGAGTCGGCCTGCTGCACCGACTCCGGCAAGCCATCGCGGTGGGCGCCGAGCTTCATCGAGTTGGAGCGCGGCTCCACCACGGCGATCAGCTGAGCACTGCCGATACGCTTGCGCAACCCGTCGAGGGTGGTGGCGATGGCGGTCGGGTGATGCGCGAAGTCGTCGTAAATCGTCACGCCGTTGACCTCGGCGACCTTCTCCATGCGCCGTTTGGCGTTCTTGAACTCGCCCAGCGCGGCGATGCCCTGGGCCGGCACCACC
>JBFKAF010000114.1:0-8392 GCA_041621735.1 Pseudomonas sp. | reverse complement strand
GCGGCCTTCCTCGACGAGGTCGCCGAGGAGTATGCCGAGTCTCAGGACAGTGCCTGAGCAAGTGACAACGCTGGCAGGGAGCCGAACAGGCGGGTTGCACGAACGCTGGCAGTCAGCCTCCGTTGGTCCAGCCAGGCGGCGCGCGCAAGTCGCTGTACTAAACTTGTAGCACGGGCATGGGCCTCATCCACTGCTCGGGATGGGGGCAGGGAGTTCCCCTGACAGCGCGCGACAGACCCGTTGCGCGATGAGTTTGCGGCTACCCGCAACGGCTCGCGTGGGCTTCATCGGGAGGAGGGGCCAGCGGCTATCTCCAGGCCAACGGCAGGAGGTGCATCATGACCATGGCCACCCGTTTACAGAGCTACTTAGCAGACAACCATACGAGCTACGACATGCTCCAGCACGACCCCTCGATGACCACCCGTGAGGCGGCGCGGCGTGCTGGTGTGCCGCCACATCTGATGGCCAAACCGGTGATCCTCGATGACTTTCAGGGGCATTGGCTGATGGCGGTGGTTCCGGCTACCCGTCAGGTCAACCTCAACAAGGTCAACAAGCTCACCAAACGCCATTGGCGTCTGGTACACGAGAGCGAGTTCAGTAGCCGCTTCAACGACTGCGCCCTGGGCGCGATTCCACCGGTGGGCAGCGCCTTCGAGATGGACACCCTGATCGATCAGTCCCTTACCGGGGTCAAGGATGTGTATTTCGAGTCGGGCGATCATCAAGGCCTGGTACACATGAGTTCGGAGCAATTTCTCCAACTGATGCCGACCGCCCAGCACGGCCTCTTCAGCGAATCAGCCTGACCCTTGGGCGGCGCCGCTGCTACGGCGCCCCCGTTTCCCAATCGATGGGCCGAGCATGGCCGGTCGCGTGTTTCTTTGCGCGCGGTGGCGCGCCCTCTCACTCGGGCTAGGGTGCTGCCCGCTCGCTATGGTCTTGTTCCTGCATAGGCTAATCGTCACGTCGGCGCTGGATCATCGCCGCGTAGGCACTTTGCAGTCTTTAAGGAGCGGAACGAGTGAGTATCAATTGGGCCGAGCGCCTGCGTGAACAGATGCATGGGTTGTCCGATTCGCTGGGCAACCTGCTGGTCGAGACCTTTCACTACCTGGCGCTGTTCGCCATTGGCGCGGTCACCGCCTGGGCGGCGGTGGTGGCGTTTCTCGGGATGATCGACAAGGGCCATATCACGGTCGATGACATCCTCCTGTTGTTCATCTACCTGGAGCTGGGGGCGATGGTCGGGATTTACTTCAAGACCAACCACATGCCGATCCGCTTCCTGATTTACGTGGCGATCACCGCGCTGACCCGCCTGCTGATCGCCGATGTCTCGCACCATAATCGCCCGGATTGGGGCGTGGTGATGATTTCCGGGGCCATTCTGTTGCTGGCGCTGTCGATCTGGGTGGTGCGCTTCGCCTCGGCCAAGTATCCCTCGGTACAAGCCGACGGGCCGCGTCGGCGGCGCAATCCGGCCGACGAGGCGGCGGAGAAGGACGACACCCAAGGCGACGCCTGAGTCGCGCCGCCCACAGGTCATCCGCCACGTAGCCCGGATGCAATCCGGGAGGCACATAACCAACCCCGGAGGCTGTCAGTGGGGCAGGGGCGCGAACAGGTCCTGCAGGTCATTCTCGCTGAGTTGCCACTGCCCCTGGCTGGCGCCTTCCAGTACGCCGCGGGCCAGGCTGGCCTTGGCCTGCTGCAACTGCTGGATCTTCTCTTCCACGCTGCCTCGGGCGATCAGCTTGTAGACGAACACCGGTTTGTCCTGGCCGATGCGGTAGGCGCGGTCGCTGGCCTGGGCTTCGGCGGCCGGGTTCCACCAGGGGTCGAAGTGGATCACCGTATCGGCGGCGGTGAGGTTCAAGCCGGCGCCGCCGGCTTTCAGGCTGATCAGGAAGATCGGCAGTTCGCCGCGCTGGAACTGCGCCACCGGCGTGCGTCTATCCTGGGTGCTGCCGGTGAGCTTGGCATAGCTTATCTGGCGCTTCTGCAATTCAGTCTCGATCAACGCCAGCATCGAGGTGAACTGGGAGAACAGCAGCACCCGGCGACCCTCGGCGAACAGCTCCTCGAGCATCTCCAGCAGGGCGCTGAGCTTGCCCGAATCGTGGCTGCTCAGGGCGGCCGGGTTGGCGTCATTGTCATCGTCGAGCAGGCGCAGGTCGCAACAGGCCTGGCGCAGGCGCAGCAGGGCCTCGAGGATGACGATCTGGCTGCGCGCCAGGCCCTGGCGGGCGATTTCCGCACGGACTTTCTGGTCCATGGCCAGGCGCAGAGTCTCGTAGCGGTCGCGCTGGGCGGCGCTCAGCTCGACCCAGTGAGTGATCTCGGTTTTCGGCGGCAGTTCGGGCGCCACCTGCTCCTTGTTACGGCGCAGGATGAAGGGTTTGATCCGCCCGCGCAGGTGCGCCAGGCGCTGTTCGTTGCCCTGCTTCTCGATGGGCGTGCGGTAGTCGCGGGTGAAACTCTTGCTGTCGCCGAGCCAGCCGGGCATGAGGAAGTTGAACAGCGCCCACAGCTCGCCCAGGTGATTCTCCAGGGGCGTGCCGGTCAGGCACAGGCGCTGTTGCGCCTGTATCTGCCCGGCGGCCAGCGCCGCCTTGCTGCGCGGGTTCTTGATGTTCTGCGCCTCATCCAGAATCAGCAACTGGAAGGGCTGTGCGGTCAGCGCCTTGAGGTCGCGTGGCAGCAGGGCATAGGTGCTGAGGACGATGTCGTGCTCGCCGATCAGCTTGAACTGGCTGCGGCGTTTCGGCCCGTACAGGGCCAGCACCTTGAGCTGCGGGGCGAAGCGGGCGGCTTCGTCCTGCCAGTTGGGGATCAGGCTGGTCGGCATGACGATCAGCGCGGGCTGCTGCAGGCGTCCGGCCTGCTTCTCCGCGAGGATATGCGCCAGGGTCTGCAGGGTCTTGCCCAGGCCCATGTCGTCGGCCAGTACGCCGCCGACCTGTAATTCGCCGAGTGCCTGCATCCAGGCCACGCCGTGCAGCTGATAAGGCCGTAGCTCGGCGCGCAAACCCGCCGGCGCCTGGATGATCTGCGCCGGCAATCTATGCAGGCGCTGGGCGAACTCGCGCAGCGGCGCGCCGCCTTGCCAGCTCAGCGCCGGGCCCTGTTCCAGCTCGCTCAGGCGCGCGGCGTCGGCGCGCGGCAGGCGCAGGCGCTGACTGGACTCGCCCGGCTCACGCAGAAACAACTCGCCGAGGGTCGCCAGCAGCGGCTTCAAGCGGGCGAAGGGCAGGGCGATACGCCGTGTGCTGTGCGGCAGGTTGACCAGCATCACCTCGTCATCCGCCCGTTTGTTCAGCGCCTCGCCGTTGAGCAGCCAGGGCGTGCGACGAATCGCCTGCAACAGGATCGGCAGCAGGCTGATGCGCTGGCCCTCGACCTCGATGCCCAGCTCCAGCTCGAACCAGTCGAGCTCCGGCGCTTCCTCGACCTCGGCATACCAGTCGTCCACCTGCGCCAGGTTGAACTGGAAATCCGGGTGCATATGAATCTGCCAGCCCTCGTCGCGCAGCTGTGGCAGCTGCTCCTGAACGAACTTCAGCCAGGCGCTGTCGTGGTTCAGCTCGAAGGGTTCGCCGGCGTGTTCGGGCAGCGCTTCGCTCTGCCGCAGGGCGAGTTGCAGGCCGGTGTCTTCCAGGCGTTTACGCAAGCGGGCTTCGCCGGCGCCATCACGGATGATGCGCAGGCTCAGCGCCGGACTCTGGCGCACCAGCAGATCCTTGGCCGGCTTGCCGAAGGTGCGCTGGCCCTGGTAGGCGAAGGCCAGGGCGGCGCGGTGCTGGGTCTGTTCGTGCATGCGTCCCTTGCGCGCATCGAAATGCACCCGCACATGGCTGCCCAGGGTCAGCAGCGGCTGTGGCTGCAGGCCTTCCACGCGTTGCTCGACGGCATTCTCGCTCGGCACTATCAGCGCGCTGAGGTCGGCCCCCGCGTGTTGCAGGGCCTCCAGGGTCAACAGGGCCGCGACCACATGTTTGCAATTGAAACCCACCGGGCAGTTGCAACGACCGCTCACGCCCCAGCCCTGGCCATAAGGCTGCAGGGTGATGCGCTGCTGATAAGTCTGCGCCGCCGAGCCCTGGCAACTGGCCGTCAGGGTATGGTCCTTGAGGCTGAGCAGGGTGCTGCGCTTTTGCTCGGCATAGCCGACGCCGCGCGTGAAGTCACCGCTGCCGAACTCGGCGCGCCAGTCGGCCTGGTGCAGGCGCAGGATATCCAGGCTCATCGGGCGAGCCCCGGGTGCGAGCGATGGAGTCTGGACATGGCGCCGCCGAAGCCGTGGGAAGCCGACAATTTTGGCACAGCTGGGCGTGGATTAGCAGGGCGTTGGCGGGCACTGCGGCGCGCCAATAGTGGGCGTACTCGCGGCGGCGAGTGAGGCGCGGGCCGAGTGGCTCAGCCGGCGAATGCCAGGCGGTACTGCCCCGGCGTGGCGGCGAAGGCCTGACGGAAGCGATTGCTGAAGTGGCTGGCGCTGGCGAAGCCGCAGGCCAGGGCTATCTCGCCCAAGGGTTGGCCGGTCTGGCGCAGCAGCGCTTGCGCCCGCGCCAGGCGGCGGCTGAGCAGGTAACGGTGCGGCGGCATGCCGAAGCTCAGGTGAAACATCCGCGCGAAGTGGTACTCGGACAGCATGCAGAGACCGGCCAGGTGGCCCAGGCTGAGTGGCTCGCTGAGGTGCGCCTCGATGAATTCACGCAGGCGCCGGCGTTGCACGGGCGCCAGGCCACCGCTCAGGCGCAGGCCATCGCGGCGGCCAACCTGGGACAGCAGGGCATGGTCGAGCAGGTCATGCGCCAGACTGCTGGTCAGCAGGCGCTCGCCGGGTTCCTGCCAGTTGAGCCGACACAGTTGGCGGAAGCGCTGGGCCTGCTGCGGGTCGTCGAGGAAGGTGCTTTCGCGCAGCTGCAGTTCCCGCGGCTCGCGGTCGAGCAGGCGGATCGCGCCCTGGGCAAACTGCTCCTCGCCGATATACAGGTGGGCCAGATGAATCTCGCCGTCGATCACCCAGGCCGATTGGTGCCCGGCCGGCAGCACGCACAGCTTGTCCGGCGCACCCTTGCTGCTCGGCCGCTCGCGGCGAAAGGTGCCGGTGCCGCCCGCCAGGTAGCAGGACAGGGTGTGGTGGGTCGGTGCCTGGTAGTCGCGGCGGTCGTCACGGTTGCTCCACGACGCCGCAACCAGCCCATCGCCCAACTCGGCGCTGCGCTGCAGGCGCGCGTGCGGCGAGCTGTTCATGCTCTGAAAGACTTGCAGCTGTTCGAGTTGCGACATGAGCGTCCCCTTGACCCCGACATGCTACGCCGCCCGCGCCCAGCTGCCAGCCCCGCAGGGCAGAAAAGCGCAAGTTTGAGCAAGTGGCGCGGCAGCGGTTGCCCAGCGGATGGGTGTTGAGTTGGGCAGGATTTGCTTTGAGATGGGGGCAGAAAGCGGCCAGTAGAGGATATCTTTGATTGTTCCCACGCTCCGCGTGAGAACGCATCCCTCGACGCTCCGCGTCCTCCCGAAGTCCTACACCCACCTCAATCCCGTAGCGACGCAGAGCGTCTCAGGCCAGGCTCCCACGCGGAGCGTGGGAGCCATCAGCCATGAACATAAATCACTCCGCTCCTTTAGCCCGGTTGGCGTCGTAGGCGTATTCGTATTCATCAAGATGTACTCGCATCTCGGAACCGCGCAATCGTCACACATGCCGCTCAGCGTCGGATAACATCGGTGTGGCCGATCTAGGCAGGCGAGCGCACAAAGGCGGTGTCCATTGACTGAGTTGATTCCTCTAGCCAACTACATCGCGCCAGCGATGCCGACCGAGCATGCCGTTCGCAAGGTACTGGCCAAGCTCAAGAAGAAGCTCAGTGGCGACAATGAAGACTCGATGCTACGCCAAGATGGGCTCGAGCGGGCTTCGCTGAAAGGCCTCGACGAGGTGTGCTCCAACCCCGACGGTTTCTTGCACGACGCCCTCAACCAGGAGCTGGCACCGTGGCTAAAGGCCGAGGCGCCCGACTCGTGGCTCAAACTGCTGATTCTGCCGCCGTGCGGTCCACAGGGTCTCGCCGAGGACTGGGCCCACGCAGGGGGACATCAGGTGCTTGCGCCGCCTCAACGCCATGAGCTGATGGCAGCGGAAGCCGTTGCCCCGAATCTGCACGGCAACGGCCTGCTGGTGATTCCGCGCCTTGAGCACTGGTTTATCCGCCAGCGGCATGGCCTGCACATGATCCGTGCCTTGCTGGCTCAGCTGGCGAACCTCGAGCGTCGTTGCTTGATCTGCTGCAATGCCTGGGCCTGGCGATTTCTTGTCAAATCGGTTGGCGCCGATCTCCTGCTGCCGAGACCACAGACCCTGGCGCCGGTCGATGCGGCCAGTCTGCAGGTCTGGTTCTCATCGACTGCGGTTGATGATACCGGCAGGCCCATTACCTTTCGCCTGGCGAAGTCGGGGGACGATGTGCTGGCGGTAGACGACAGCGGCAAATTACGGCACGGCCACCTGCAACAGCTAGCGGCACGAAGTGGGGGCATTCCCTGGGTGGCCGCGCACCTGTGGCGGGCCAGCCTGAACGTCAGGCGCAGCCCCGACGAAGAGCTGTCGGAGCGAGCCCGTCGGGCCACTGGGGACGACAAACGCACGGTGTGGATCACCGATGTTGAAGACGGCCGTCTGCCACCGGGGCATGAGGACAGGTCGCTGCTGGCGCTGCAGGCGTTGCTGATCCACGAGACGCTGACGGCCGAAGAGCTAGACGCTGTACTCCCCGCGACCGGGGAGCCGGATGTCATGCCGGCGCTGGTGGCGGCCGGGTTCGTCGAGCTCGAGGCGCGCCTGTTCCGTGTTCGTGCGGTTGCCTATCCGGCGGTGCGCCAGGCCTTGCGATCGGCCGGTTTTCCGTCGGGAGGGATGTAAACATGGCCGCCGCGAACGACAGTCAGCAGAAAGCCGCCCAGCTGATCCATGACTTGCAGGACATCAGCTTCACCAAGATCGGACTGATCCTGGCTGGCACCTGGCTGACCATCCTGCTCGCCCGCAAGCTGCTGCCGTACCTCGCCGAGCGGGGGCCGAGCCAGCTGCGCCTGTTCCTGTTGGGCGGGGTACCCATCATCCGCATGCTGCTGCTGGTGATGGCGACCCTGTGGGTGATCCCGATCATCTTCAACATCACCTTCCAGAACTTTCTCGTCATATCGGGCGCTATGGGCGTGGCGATCGGCTTTGCCTTCAAGGATTACGCGAGCAGCCTGATTGCCGGCATCGTGGCCATTTTTGAGCGCCCCTACCGCCCCGGCGACTGGGTTGAGATCGACGGAGATTACGGCGAAGTACGCTCGGTAGGCATGCGCGCAATCGAGATATGCACGCCGTCCGACAACGTAATCCACGTGCCGCACGACAAGATCTGGAAAAGCAACATCTCCAACGCCAACGATGGCGCGCACACGCTGATGTGCGTGGCTTCGTTCTACGTCGCGCCTGACCATGACCCCGCCAGAGTGCGCGCTGCGCTACGCGATGTGGCCATGACGAGCGCGTACCTGGAGTATGACAAGCCGGTGCTGGTCATACTGAACCAGACCCCTCTAGGCACGCACTACAGGTTGAAAGCCTATCCGTTCGACCTGCGCGACCAGTTCGAATTCGTCAGCGACCTGACCATTCGCGGCAAGCGCGCCCTCGCCGACGCGGGTGCCGCCGAGGTGCAGGCCATGTCCAGCATTGCAGGTCCCACCGCCTGACGCAGCCAGGTGGCTTGGAGATATGTCCAGGTCACCTCGCGTCAACGACCGCGCAGTGCCTGGAAATCTGCGAAGACTGGGACGCCCTTGCTACGCCGTGCGCGCAGCGCTGCAGCGCCAAGCCGATGCTCAGAACCAGCGGTCGTTGCGCTTGCGCCCTCGGGTCAGGGCCGGCAGGAGTAGCCCGAGGAGCAGGCCGGCGCCGGCGATGCTGGCGCCGTAGACCAGGTAGCGCATCAACAGCTGATTGTTCTCATCGCCCAGTTGCGCCTGCGTGGTGCGCAGCTCGGATTGGGTCGCGCTGAGTTCGGCATCGAGGGCTGTGCGGCGCGCTTGCAGCTCTTCGATCAAGGCTTTGCGCGTGTCCAGCGTTTCCTGCATGCCCTGTACCCGGGTCTTCCAGTTGTCGTCGATGGTCTTGAGCTGGTCGCTGAGTTCGGCTACCTGCTGCTCCAGTTGCGGCAGTCGTTCGGCCTGGCCGGGGATGTCCTGCAGGTCGCTGCTGGGAATCCAGACGGTGTCGCCGGACTCGCCGCGGATCTGGCTGTAGTTGCCCTGGGTGCTGAGCAGTTCGACCTTCTGCCCGGATTTGAGCGTGCCGACTATGCGGTAGCCGTCAGTCGGGCCGCTG
>JBFKAF010000113.1:0-8442 GCA_041621735.1 Pseudomonas sp. | reverse complement strand
TCGTGGCGCACGCGCTCCTCCACCTGAGCACGCTGCCCAGGGGTCAGGTTGTTGGTGGCGTCGCCGAACAGGTAGTTGTCCAGCTCGAAGTCCTTGAGCAACATCTTGGTGTGGAACAGATTCTCCTGATACACATTGACGTCGGTCATCTGATACGACGCCAGGGTATCGTCGGAGAGGTAGTTCTGAATCGAATTGATCTCATGGTCGATGAAGTGCTTCTCGCCTTCCACGTCACGGGTGAATCCGCGCACGCGGTAATCGACGGTGACGATGTCCGAGTCGAACTGGTGGATCAGGTAGTTCAACGCCTTCAGCGGAGAAATCACCCCGCAGGTCGATACGTCGATGTCCACACGGAAGGTGGCGATGCCATCCACCGGATGAATCTCCGGATAGGTGTGCACGGTGATATGGCTCTTATCCAGGTGCGCGAGAATCGTCTCGGGCAACGGGCCTGGCGATTCCTCGATCTGGCTTTCCGTCGGGTCCACCGGCTGTTCGGAAATCAGAATGGTCACGCTGGCGCCTTGCGGATCGTAATCCTGCCGGGCGATGTTGAGGATACTGGCGCCGATAATGTCGACAACGTCCGTGAGAATCTGGGTCAGGCGCTCGGCATCGTACTCTTCGTCGATGTACCGCACATAGGCCTGCTGGTCTTCCGCGGTTTCCGCGTAGCAGATGTCATAGATGTTGAAGCTCAAGGTCTTCGTCAGGTTGTTGAACCCGTGGAGCCTGAGTTTGCTTTTCATCACCGTTGAAACTCTCTATATGGATGCGGCCGGGCCGCGTGATCGAGCGTGCCCGTCAGATGCGCGGTGCGCTCCTGCGTAGGACGATGAACACCTCTTCGCATTGGCGATTTTGATTGTTTGCGCGGAAGGCAAAGCGCCCGAAAAAGAGGCGCCACTATCCAGCTGATGCGCACCGGCCGCCAGAGCGTGGCCGATGCAACTGCTCAAAGGACTTCAGCCCAGTTCGATGATTTCATAGTCGTGACTGATCTCGACCCCCGCGCGGCCGAGCATGATCGAAGCCGAGCAGTACTTCTCCGCCGACAGCTCCACCGCACGCTTGACCTGCGTCTCTTTCAAACCACGGCCCTTGACCACGAAGTGCAGGTGAATCTTGGTAAACACCTTGGGCTCTTCACTGGCACGCTCGGCCTCCAGAAAGGCTTCACAGCTCTCTACCGGCTGTCGGGATTTTTTCAGGATGCTGACCACATCGAAGTTGCTGCAGCCGCCAAGGCCGATCAGCAGCATTTCCATGGGGCGCACACCCAGGTTACGCCCACCGCTCTCCGGCGGACCATCCATCACTACCGCGTGACCGCTGCCCGACTCGCCGAGAAACAGGGCTTCGCCGGCCCACTGAATGCGCGCTTTCATTACCAAGCCTCCGCTGTTAAAAAGGGACGCAGCTTACCACAGCGTTTTTTGTCGCCAGGCATAGCGCTGATAACCTGAAAGTTCCCTGGCAAGGTGTTATCCAGGTCGCAAAATCGACCCCCTTCACTGACCCTCTGTTAAGCTGGCGCCGGATTACTGGCACACTTAGCCGGATAACTAATAAAAAACTTGCCTGTCGGACAAAGGCTCATCTTTTATATTCGGGAATCGGGCATGGTCGCTATTACCCTCACACCTAAAATCAAGAATCTCGACAAACTCCTCGCACACTGTCACCGCCGCCGCTATACGGCGAAAAGTACCATCATCTATGCGGGTGATCGTTGCGAAACGCTGTTCTTCATCGTCAAAGGCTCGGTCACTATCCTGATCGAAGATGACGATGGCCGTGAAATGATCATCGCCTACCTCAACCCCGGAGACTTTTTCGGTGAGATGGGCCTGTTCGAAAAGGAAGGCGCGGAGAAAGAGCGCAGCGCCTGGGTACGAGCGAAAACCGAATGCGAAGTCGCCGAGCTCAGCTACGCCAAATTCCGTGAGCTGACCCAGCAAGACCCGGACATCCTCTATGCCCTGGGCAGCCAGATGGCCGAGCGCCTGCGCAACACCACACGCAAGGTCGGCGACCTGGCGTTCCTCGACGTCACCGGACGTGTGGCACGCACCCTGCTCGACCTGTGCAAGCAGCCCGACGCCATGACCCATCCAGACGGCATGCAGATCAAGATCACCCGCCAGGAAATCGGCCGCATCGTCGGCTGCTCGCGAGAGATGGTTGGTCGCGTGCTGAAGACCCTGGAAGAGCAGGAACTGGTCTACGTCAAAGGTAAAACCATGGTGGTGTTCGGCACCCGCTGAACCCTCCAGACCTAAAAAAGCCGGCGCAGGCGCCGGCTTTTTATTCAGCTTACTGAGGCTGGTCAGTCTACATCCAGGCCGCCGACCACCCGCTTGCCGCCGGGAAAGAACAGGCGCTCCAGCTCGGCACCGGGATTTTCCGCGCGCATAAATGCCTCGCCGACCAGAAAAGCGTAGACCTCGCTGATTTCCATCAACTCGACATCGGCGCGATTGAGGATGCCACTCTCGGTCACCACCAGGCGGTCGCGCGGAATCCGCGGCAACAGGTCCAGGGTAGTTTCCAGGCTCACCTCGAAGCTGTGCAGATTGCGGTTGTTGATCCCCACCAGCGGTGTATCCAGGGTATTCAGCGCGCGATCCAGCTCATCGCCATCGTGCACTTCCACCAGCACATCGAGATCGTGAGCCTTGGCGGTCGCCGCCAGCTCGGCCATCTGCGCATCGGACAGGGCCGAGACGATCAGCAACACGCAGTCCGCGCCCAGGGCACGGGCCTCGACGATCTGGTATGGATCGATCATGAAGTCCTTGCGAATCACCGGCAGCGAGCAGGCGTTGCGAGCCGCCTGCAAATAGCGGTCGGCGCCCTGAAAGAAATCCACATCGGTCAGCACCGAGAGGCAGGTCGCGCCGCCCGCCTGGTAGCTCGCGGCGATCTGCGCCGGGTCAAAATCCTCGCGCAGCACACCCTTGCTTGGCGAGGCCTTCTTGATCTCGGCAATCACCGCCGGCTGCTTGTGCTTGGCCTGGGTCAGCAAGGCCTGGGCGAAGCCACGGGGCGCGTCGGCGGCGCGCGCCTGCTGTTCAACCTCGGCGAGGCTGACCAGGGCACGGCGCGCGGCCACTTCTTCGGCCTTGCGGGCGAGAATCTTTTCCAGAACGGTTGGCAGGCTCACCCTTCATTCTCCTGTTTGAACACCGCGGTGAAAGACACCAGCTCCTGCAGCTTTTCCCAGGCCAGGCCGGTGTGCAGCGCATCGTGGGCCATGTCCATGCCTTGCTGGAGGCTGCTGGCCAGATCGGCGGCATAGAGTGCGGCGCCGGCATTGAGCACGATCATGTCGACGGCTTTTTGCCCGGCCTCGGTCTTGCGCCGCCCCAGCGCGTCGCGAATCAGCGCCAGGGAGTCATCGGGGGTTTCCACGGTAAGCCCGATCAGGCTCTGGCTCTTGATGCCGAAGTCTTCCGGCTGGATACGGTACTCGCTGACCACGCCAGCTTTCAGCTCGGCCACATAGGTCGGCGCGGCCAGGCTGATCTCATCCAGGCCATCTTGGGCATGCACCACCAGTACATGCTCACTGCCCAAGCGCTGCAACACTTCGGCCAGCGGCCGGCACAGCGCCTGGCTGAATACGCCGATCACCTGATGCTTGACCCCGGCCGGATTGGTCATCGGCCCGAGCATATTGAAAATAGTCCGCAGCCCCAGCTCACGACGCGGGCCAATGGCATGCTTCATCGCGCCGTGATGGGCCGGGGCGAACATGAAACCGACGCCGACACTCTCCACGCAACGCGCGACCTGCGCCGGCGTCAGGTTGAGATAGACCCCGGCCGCCTCCAGCAAGTCGGCACTGCCGCTCTTGCCCGAGACCGCACGGTTCCCGTGTTTGGCCACCTTGCCGCCGGCCGCCGCGACGACGAAGGCCGCCGCCGTGGAGACGTTGAAGATGTTCATGCCATCGCCGCCGGTACCGCAGGTGTCGACCAGACGCTCGGCGTCGATCTGCACCGGCGAAGCCAGCTCGCGCATCAGCTTGGCCGCACCGGTTATCTCGTCGATGGTCTCGCTCTTCATGCGCAGGCCCATGAGGAAGGCGCCAATCTGCGCGTCGCTGCACTGCCCGGTCATGATCTCGCGCATCACGTCCTGCATTTCCTCGGTACTCAGATCGAGCTGGCCGACCACCCGGTTGAGGGCTTCCTTGATGTTCATCCGCGCACGCCTCCGTGTTGGTTGAGGAAATTGGCAAACAGCTCGTGACCCTGCTCGGTGAGAATAGACTCGGGGTGAAACTGCACACCCTCGATGTTCAGGGTCTTGTGACGCAGGCCCATGACTTCATCGAGCGAGCCGTCTTCCAGCTGAGTCCAGGCCGTGACCTCCAGGCAGTCTGGCAGGCTGTCGTGTTTGACCACCAGCGAGTGATAGCGGGTCACCGTCAGCGGCATGTTGAGCCCGGCGAAGACGCCCAGGTGCTCATGGAATACCGGGCTGGTCTTGCCATGCATCACCTGACGCGCGCGCACCACATCGCCGCCGAAGGCCTGACCGATGCTCTGGTGCCCCAGGCAGACGCCGAGAATCGGCAGCTTGCCGGCAAAATGAGCAATTACCGCCAGCGATACCCCGGCCTCGGTCGGCGTGCAGGGACCCGGCGACACCACGATACGCTCGGGCTTCAGCGCCTCGATCTCGGCGACCGTCAGCTCGTCGTTACGGATCACTTTTACCTCGGCACCCAGCTCTCCGAGGTACTGCACCACGTTGTAGGTAAAGGAGTCGTAATTGTCGATCATCAGCAGCATGGCAGGACTCCTTAGTTCTCGGTCTGGACGGGGGTGGTTTGTTCGGCGAGGGCCACGGCGCGGAACATGGCGCGACGCTTGTTCAGGGTTTCTTCCCATTCCAGCGCCGGCACCGAATCGGCAACTATGCCGCCACCGGCCTGCACGTGCAGCTCGCCGTTCTTGATCACCGCGGTGCGGATAGCGATGGCCGTGTCCATATTGCCGTTCCAGGCCAAATAGCCGACAGCGCCGCCATAGACGCCACGCTTGACCGGTTCCAGCTCATCGATGATTTCCATGGCGCGGATCTTCGGCGCCCCGGACAGGGTGCCGGCCGGCAGGATGGCGCGCAGCGCGTCCATGGCGCTCAGGCCGTCCTTGAGCTGGCCGGTGACGTTGGAGACGATGTGCATGACGTTGGAGTAGCGCTCGATCACCATCTTCTCGGTGAGCTTGACGCTGCCGGTGCTCGACACCCGGCCGACGTCGTTACGCCCGAGGTCGATCAGCATCAGGTGCTCGGCGAGCTCCTTGGCGTCGGACAGCAGATCCTCCTCCAGCGCCACATCGGCCTCTTCGTTGACACCGCGTGGGCGGGTGCCGGCGATCGGCCGTACCGTGATCAGGTTGTCTTCGACCCGCACCAGCACTTCCGGTGAACTGCCGACCACGTGGAAATCGCCGAAATTGAAGAAGTACATATAAGGCGTCGGGTTGATGCAGCGCAGCGCCCGGTACAGATCGATCGGCGCGGCCTTGAAGTCGATCGACATGCGCTGCGACGGCACCACCTGCATGCAATCGCCGGCCAGGATGTATTCCTTGATAGTGTCGACCGAACGCTCGTAGTCCTCGCGACTAAAGCTGGAGCGGAAGGCCGGCTCGGCAGCGGGCGGTGCATTCAGATCGACGCCCAGGCGCGGAGTGATTGGCTGGCGCAGTTTGAGCAGGATCTCTTGCAACTGCGCCTGGCCCTGCTCGAACGCCTGCGTTTGTGCGGGGTCGGCGAGGACGATGGCGTGCATCTTGCCGGCCAGGTTATCGAACACCACCACGGCGTCCGAGACCATCAACAGGATGTCGGGGTTACCCAGCGGGTCGGGGTTCGGGCAAGCGCCCAGACGCTTCTCCACATAGCGCACGCAGTCGTAACCGAAGTAACCCACCAGCCCGCCATTGAAGCGCGGCAGCCCCGGCAGGGTCGGCACCCTGTAGCGTTCCTTGAACTGCTCGACGAAGTCCAGTGGGTCCTCGCACTCGTGACGCTCCACTTCGACGCCATCGACGCAGACACTGACGCTATGGCCGTAGGCGCGCAGCACCGTGCGCGCCGGCAAGCCGATAATCGAGTAACGCCCCCACTTCTCGCCGCCCTGCACGGACTCAAGCAAGTAGGTGTTGGCCTGATCGGCCAGTTTCAGGTAGATCGACAGCGGCGTGTCGAAGTCGACCAGGGTTTCACAGGCAAGGGGGATGCGGTTATAGCCGGCAGCGGCCAAACGCAGGAATTCTTCGCGGATCATGATCAGCCTCGTGGCTTGAGGGTAAAACGGTCGTGTGCAAACGTGCCGACTAAGCGGCCAAGATCAGTTCAGAGGCGCCAGCGCCAACGGGCCAGGGCCTTGATGATTTTCATCCCGGCTCTTGCGAGCCAGTGTTTGCAGGTAACCACCACGGGGGATCTCTTGGGGCGGGAGTAAAGTCCGGCCACACTAGCGTAGCCGCCGAGGCGAATCAACCCGCCTGAACTCGCTCGCGGGCCAACTGCTGCCCTGTACCCTCAATGGTGGCGAGCCTGCACACAGATCGCCTGCAGGCCCCTGCTTACTCTGTAGCCAACAATAACTCACGCAGGTCGTCGATCACTCGCGCCGGCGCCTCTTCGGCAATTGGCCGGCCATGGTTGTAACCATAACTGAGCGCGACACAGGGCACGCCCGCTGCCTTGGCCGCCAGTACGTCGTTGCGCGAATCGCCGACAAACAATGCCTGCCGCGCCTCGACCTGGGCCAGTTGCAGAATATGCAGCAAGGCCGCCGGATCGGGTTTCTGCTGCGGCAGCGTGTCGCCGCCGACAATCCAGCGGAAGTAACCACCCAGGCCCTTTTCATCCAGCAACGGAGCGACGAAGCGTTCCGGCTTATTGGTAACGATGGCCAGCGCAATACCCTGTTCGGTCAGCCAGCCGAGCATGTCCTTCACCCCGGGATAGACACGGGTCAGGGCATGGTTCTCGGCGTAGGCCTGCATAAACAGCTGCAGCGCCTCGGCCGCATCCGCCTCGGCAATATGCGCATGCTGCAGGCCACCGGCCAGGGCGCGGCGCACCAACACGCTGGCGCCATTGCCGACCCAATCACGCACCCGCTCGACGCCGGCCGGCGCCCGGCCAAGTCCGAGCAGCACCTTATCCACGGCAGCGGCGAGATCCGGCACCGAGTCCACCAGGGTACCGTCCAGATCGAACATCACCAGGCGCGGCAACTGGCCAGCAAACAACTCACGCAGCTGCATCAGCCGCGCACCTGAGCCAGTTCGGCGCGCATTGCCTCGATCACTTCGCGGTAGTTCGGCTGGTTGAAGATCGCCGAACCGGCGACAAAGGTATCGGCGCCGGCCGCGGCGATCTCGCGGATGTTCTGCACATTGACCCCGCCATCGATCTCCAGGCGTATATCGCGACCACTGGCATCGATCAGCGCACGCGCCTCGCGCAACTTATCGAGCGTGCCGGGGATGAATTTCTGCCCGCCGAAGCCCGGGTTGACGCTCATCAGCAGGATCATGTCGACCTTGTCCATCACGTACTTGAGGACGTCCAGCGGGGTCGCCGGATTAAACACCAGGCCAGCCTTGCAGCCGCCGGCACGGATCAGTTGCAGCGAGCGATCGACATGTTCTGAGGCTTCCGGATGGAAGGTGATGTAGCTGGCACCAGCCTCGATGAAGTCGCCGATCAGTCGATCCACCGGCTTGACCATCAGGTGGGCATCGATAGGAGCGGTGATGCCGTATTTGCGCAGCGCCGTGCAGACCATCGGGCCGATGGTCAGGTTGGGCACGTAGTGGTTGTCCATCACATCGAAGTGGACGATATCGGCGCCGGCGGCGAGAACGTTATCCACTTCCTCGCCCAGGCGAGCGAAGTCGGCGGACAGGATCGACGGGGCGATGGCGAAGGGTTGCATGGCGCACCTCGGGAGCATTCACGGAAGGCGCGCAGTGTACCAGCCCGGAGCAAGGCTCGGCATGGTCAGAGGCGCCTGACAAAACAACCGCAAAACCGCTAGGCTGCGAGCAAGATTGCCGTCCGGAGAAGCGCCATGCCCTCGCACCACGCCCCCCTTGCCCTGTGCCTGCTGTTGCTCGGCACGCTGGCTTATGCCGAAGGCGAGGCGCCCGCGAGTAGCGAGCCGGTTAGCACAGTTGCACCCGCAGTTGAGCGCGCAGCTCTGCCTGAACGCAGCCAGGCCGACGCCAGTGCACTCGAGCGCCAGCTTCAAGAGCACGAACAGCAACATCTCAAGACCGCAGAGGACCGCTTTCTCGCCCTCTGGCGACCCGCCAATGTCGCTGAGCCCAACGGTGCGGTGATCCTCCTGCCGGGCGACGATGAGAGCGCCGACTGGCCACAAAGCATCGGTCCCCTACG